>CAYREL010000027.1:0-8631 GCA_964423275.1 uncultured Flavobacteriales bacterium
GGGATAATGCAAAAAAATCTTTTGAAGCTGGTGTTGAAATTAATGGTGAAATGACCTATAAAGGTTCTGAAGCTCATAAGGCTGCAGTTACTGGAGATACTGTTGGAGATCCTTTTAAAGATACTTCTGGACCATCAATGAATATTTTAATCAAATTAACTTGTTTAATAGGATTGGTAATTGCCCCAATTTTGGGCGGTAGTCACCAGAACAATGATCAAACTGATAAAACAGCTATTGAAAATAAAAATCAAAAAGATTGTAAAATGAAGTGCTGTGCAAAAAATGATAGAGAGGTATCTGTACTTGTTGATGTGAATAAAAAGGAAACTGATTCCACAAGTGTTAGCATAGTTAGTGTTATATCTCTTAGTGGACAAGATACAGTTGCCAATAATGAAATTACTATAATTGGAATTGATTTGAACTTAGATTCTATAATAGAAGCTGAAAAAATAAATGCAATGAATAATGTATCTTCAACTTCCAAAATTGCTAAAGATTGTAAAAAACCTTGTTGTAAAGGCTGTAAGGCAACTGACACCCTTGGCTTAGCTGTTTCGTGTCTTGCTGATCATTCTTGTTGTAACCCAAACTTTAATTAAATGCAATAGAAATTTAAATATTATGATAATCTAATCACAGATTTCATTTAATTTTAATCCGGTTTTTACCGGATTTTTCATGTATGAGTATAGTAGTAGACATAGGAAACTCAAGGGTTAAAGTTGCCCAATTCAAAAACCAACAACTTTTAAATATCTTTTTTTATAAAGACAACATTATAAATCAAGTAGAAAAACTCCCTTTTAAAACTGGGATAATTTCAAATGTCGGAAATAACAAGTTGGGGCAAAAATTATTGACATCCTTCCCAAATTTAACTCTCATGTCCCCTAAATTAAAGCTCCCAATTATTGTAAAGTATAAATCTGTAGTTTCTTTAGGCCATGACAGAATTGCCAATGCAGTAGGAGCTTACAACACTTTTCCAAATAAAAACAATCTTGTGATTGATGTTGGAACTTGTATTACCTATGATTTTATAAATAAATCTAACGAGTATTTAGGAGGAGGTATTTCTCCTGGGTTTAATTTAAGAATGAAAGCTCTAAGTAGTTTTACAGAAAACTTACCAAGGGTAAATTTTAAAATTAAAAGCACACCATTAATTGGAAAAAACACCAAGGAATCTATAGAGAGTGGAGTAATTAATGGAACTATTAATGAAATCATTCAAAATATTTCTGAATATGAACAATTACACCCTGAAATCAACGTTATATTGACAGGCGGAGATACTACTTTTATAAAATCAATTGTATCCACAAAAAAAATCAGCATCTTTGCAGATGAAAATTTAACATTAAAGGGCCTAAATACCGTTTTAATATACAATGCTTAAAAAGTTTTTTCTATATATATTTTTCCTTACTACTTTTGCTTATATCAATGGACAAGTTTTAAATACTTCCCCATTTTCTAGGTACGGAATAGGCGAAATTAATACCATTCAATCTGCACATTATTTTGGGTTTGGAAATATTACTTCTCCAAGTTCAGAACCACAATATATTAATATTAATAATCCAGCTTCTTACGCTTCATTCATAAAGCATAACCCTGTATATAATGTTTCTCTTGCTGGAAAATCTGCTTTATATAATTCTAATTATAACAACAACGAAACTACGTCTTCAGGAAATAATTTTGGGCTAAATAATTTATTTATGGGACTTCCAATTACTAAAAATTGGGGTTTGGTTTTTGGAATAACTCCTCTATCTTCTCAAGGATATGAAGTCAGAAGTACAGTTCCTTTCGACACCTCTACCGTATCTTATATTTTTAAAGGAGATGGATCGGTTAATAAATTACTTATTGGAAATGGATTTAATATTCTTAATAAAGGCGACACAACAAGAATATCTATAGGACTTAATTGTTCTTACTTATTTGGAAACTTAGATAGAACAAGTACAGTTGTTTATAATAATTCTAACGATTACAACTCTAGAATCCAATATAGATCTTCATTAAGCGGATGGGGGTTTGATGTAGGTCTTCAAATTTTCAAAAGATTCAAAACAGCATCCAATAACAAACTTTTTTTAAATCTAGGAGTTAACTATTCTTTGAGTTCTGATATCTCCACAGACAATGATTTCTTTGCATATACATTTAAATACAATTTTAGCGTTCAAGAATTTCCAAAAGATACTTTAGCTATGGAAAATGAAAATTCTAATATGGTTCTTCCTGAAAAATTAGAATTTGGTTTGTCGATTGGTAAAGTATACAAAAATAAAAGAAGGTGGGACTTTGGCGCTCAATACTCATCTATAGATTGGACAAAATTTCAGGATAACTCTAAATATTCTTCCCAGAGTGATTTCCCGATGGGTGCTTATTCGAGAATTTCTTTGGGTTATAGGTTGTCTCCAAACTTAGATTGGTCCAATACCAATAAATCACTTTTGAGCAAGTCTACGTTTTCCTTAGGAATACACCAAACACAGTCTAAAATAATTGTAGATGAGAGTTCATTAATACAAAATGGCATAAATTTTGGAGTATCCATACCACTACTTAGTTCTAGATCGCTTTCAAGAGTTAATTTTGGGGTCGAGTTTGGAAAACTTGGCGATTTAACAATTAATAAAATTGAAGAGAGTTATTTTAAATTTTCCATAGGGTTTTCACTTGGTCCTGACACAAGATACGATCGTTGGTTTAGAAAAAGAAAATATGATTAATTGCTTTAAAATGAAAAACTATTTTTTAATTCCATTAATACTTCTGGGAAGTGTTTTTGTAAATGCCCAAGACTGTTTAAATCATAGTACGGATAACTATGGTTCTGATAGTGCAAATTGTAGAAAGAACTATACTCTGTATTCAAGTTATTTTGTTCAAAAAAGCTACAATAATGCCTCAAGATTTTGGTGGGAAACTCAAAAAATTTGTCCCACATTAAAACAAATAAATGACAATGGACGATTAGTAAATATTAATCTCTATTCAAACGGAGCATATATTTACAAAAAAATAATCAAACAAAAAGCTAAGGAAAAATCACCAGATTTATCACTTTATAAAGATACGCTATACCAGATTTATGACCTATGGTTTGCTAATTTTGGAGATTGTAACTCAACAAAAGCAGCTTTAGCAAAGGATATTATTGCAATAAATGATCAGAAAAAGTTTGCGAAATCATACACTTTGTACAGAGATGTAATGGTTAATGAGCCAACTCTTTTAAAATCAAGTGATATTAAATACTTTTTTGCTTATACAGCTGTTGTCATGCTTAAAAAACAGAAAATAACATGTGAAGAATTTTTATCCAATTATGAAATGCTATCCACTATTTGTGAAAATAATATAACTACTGGTAATAACCCTGACAAGTTTTCAAATGTTCAAAATATTTTAGATAAAAAGCTTGGAGATACGGAGTGCGCAAGTTGTGATAAACTTGAAGAGATATACTCTTCAAAATACAATGCAGATCCTGAAAATATGGATTTAACTAAGAAGATTTTTGAAAGATTAAGTAATAACAAGTGTTCAGAATCCAATTTATATATCACTTTATTGGACAAAGTTTTAAACGACCCTAATAATCCACCTACTGCGAAAGATTTATACAACGCAGCAGTAGCTGATTATAAAAGAAAAGAATTCCTTAAAGCTGAAGAGAGATTTAATCGGGCTATAACTATATGTGACGATGAAAAATTAAATCAAAAGATGCATGAAATATTGTACGACATTGCATTTAATAAAAAGCAATACAAAAAAGGATTTTCAATTGCAGGCAAGCTTTCTGACAAATGTATTTCTAATGATAAAAAGGCAAGAATCGTAGCCGCTAGCTCATCAAAATATGGAAACTCTGCTTTTAATAAAAGTCTAATTTATTGTTTGGCATTAAAATATGCTTCTAGCTCCTGCGGGAAAACACCAGCTTCTGCAATCAATAGTTGGAATGGACAATTATTACCTAAAAGTGAATTAATAATGTTGGATATAAAGAGTAATTCTTCACAACAAGTTCCTTTCTGGGGACAAAATGTCGAACTAAAAACTAGAGATTGAGAATTCGATTTGTATTGAATTTATGTCTGGTTTTAAGCGGGATTTTAATTTCTTGTGTTGAAGACAACAAAATTAAAGGTTTAAAATATTCTAACAATGAACTCCAATCTCTTGAGACTTCTACTGGAGTTACTTTGAACTTCTCTGATCTTGGGAAATCTAAGCTCTTGCTTAAAGCCCCAAAACTCATCAAGTTAATGGCAGATCAAGAACAATTAATAATGGAGTGTCCTGATGGTTTAGAATTAATTTTTTATGATTCTCTTATGAAAGTGGAATCAGTTCTAGTAGCTGACTATGGCAAGTTATTTTCTAATGAACAACAGCTTTTTGTCCGAGAAAATGTAGTGTTTAATAACAGAAATTTGGATACATTATTTGCAGAAGAGTTAGAAATTGATTTTGCTAAAGACAGTGTGTATTCTGAAAAATTAGTTACCTTTTCAAATAGCGAAGGAAAGATTACAGGTACAAAATTAAAGGCAAATAGTAACTTCACTTTTTTTCAACTCTCAGATGTTTCTGAGAGCCATGTTAATTATGATTTACAGTAATGGAGAGTTTAAAGAAATGGAATAAACGTTCTGAAAAAATTTGGTTAGTAATATCTATTATTTCTACCATTTCTGCTATCTATTTTTCTTTTGCAGACGATTTTGCTAACAATAAGGCTTATTATCTTTTGACGGTAATGTCTTGGGGAATATACTTAATAAGAAGAGGGTTAAGTAAAAGATTGGGAAATAAAAAACAATAATGTCAGCTATTTATTTACTCATAATTACAGTTATATCTCTTTTGTTTTCCGCTTTTTTTTCGGGGATGGAAATTGCTTTTATATCCTCAAGTAAGATTAAGATTGAATTGGACAACAAAAAAGGAGAGTTTAGCGCAAAGATCCTTTCTTTTTTCAACGGGAAACCCGCATGGTTTATAGCTGCAATGCTTATTGGAAATAACGTTGCAATGGTTGTATATACCTTATATGTAACCCAGTTGATAGAGCCCTATTTATTGACATTTAATTTTAACCAAACTATAGTTCTTTTACTACAAACTTTATTTTCCACATTTTTCATATTGTTATTTGCAGAGTTTTTGCCAAAGGCTGTTTTCAGACTAAATCCAAATGCAACCCTTCGTTTTTTTAGCTTGGTATTATTGGTTGTCTATGTCTTTTTATGGCCAATTACTGCTTTTGTAGTTTTACTAAGTAATTTGGTTTTGAAAATTTTTGGAAATCATGAACAACAAGACAAGGTAAGTTTTAAAAAAACAGATCTTGACCTATACATAAATGAGCTTAAAAAAGACTTAGATGGTGGAGAAGAAATGGAGCACGATGTTAATATTTTTCATAATGCTTTGAGTTTTTCTGAAGTTATTGCAAGAGATTGCATGGTTCCAAGAAATGAGATTATTGCCTTAGAAATCAATGATAATATGCAAGAATTGAAACAACTATTTATAGATTCAGGTCATTCTAGAATTATTATTTACAAAGACAATATCGACAATATAATAGGTTATGTACACAGTACGGAACAGTTTAAAATGCCAGTAAGTATAAAATCAATGTTGATTCCTGTTTCAATAGTTCCTGAGTCTATTTCTGGTATAAAACTATTAGAAGATTTTATTGATAAAAAGCGAAGTGTTTCTGTAGTCGTAGACGAATATGGTGGGACATCTGGCATTTTAACTATGGAAGACATAATGGAAGAAATTTTTGGAGAAATTGACGATGAGCACGACCAAGAAGAGCTAGTTCACCATTTAATAGATAAAGAGACTTATTTATTTTCAGCTAGATTAGAAATTGATTTCATTAATGAAAAATATAGATTAAAACTTCCGGTTAAAGAAGAATATGAAACTTTATCTGGAATGATTGTTTCTTATGCGGAAACAATTCCTAAACAAGGAACAATTTTTAATATTGAAAATTATGAACTTAAGGTTTTAGAAGTGGACGAAACAAAAATCAGCAAGGTTCAGTTAAAAGTAGTCGAAGAAAATTAACTTTTCAATAGTTTATTAACTAGAATTTTTCCTGGAAGATATGCAGAGACAAATCCAGTGACCAAAAGTATAGCTAGTAATAATAATAAATCTTGAGATTTTATCAATACAGGCCAATATTCAATTGCTGCATTTTCTAATTTTAATAAATGAAATTTCATTTGAATTAAACATATAATGGTTCCGATAATCAATCCGCTGACACTACCAAGGTAACTTATCATTAATCCTTCTTTAAAAAATATGTTTTTAATAGTTTTTCTACCACAACCCAAGGCTATTAAGCTTTTAATATCTTTTTTCTTATCAATTATTAACATCGTTATAGAAGCAACTACAGTAAACGAGGAAAGTATTAAAACAAAAATTAGAACTGCTAACACCATCCATTTTTCAGCATCGCTAGCTGCATAAATAAGTTGGTTATTTTCTTTATGAGTTTTAAAAATATAATCGGGATTCAGAGCGGTTAAGAGTTTTTTAGTAGGAAAAATTTCTTCAGAGTCTTTCAAAAAAACTTCAATATAATTGGCTCCGTTTTGTCTTTCAAAAATCAAATTAGCAGTATTGTAATCCACCATTGCAGATGAAAAGTCTAGTTCAGGATTTATTGTATAAACGCCACCAAAAATTAAATTATTTTTCTTTAATGAGCTTTGGTTTTGAATAGAGAGTTGTTTTTTATTAGAAATGCTAAAAATTTTTATTTCGTTATTAATATTTTCACTGTATGGAATTTGTAATTCATTTTGAATTCCATAACCCAAAAGTATTTTCGGGTAATTTTCTATATATAGTTCTCCATCACCTTCAATTAAATTAGTACTCCAATTTTTTTTATTGTAAGTGGTAGTATCTATGCCTCTTACTTTGGCTGTAACCCACTTATTTTCAAATTTTAACATTGCAGTTTCTTCAATTATTTTACTGTAATATTTTACTTGATTATTATGTTCTAGTTTGGAAAATATAGAATCACTCTCATGAATAAACTTTCCAGTTTGAGGATAGATATATAAGGAAGCTGAAAATTTTCCATACACATCTTCTACATATTTTTGAATCCCATTAAACCCACTTAAAATCACCACTAAGGAAGCTGCACTTACCAATAACCCAAATAAAGATATAAGGGAAATAAGATTGATAATATTCCTAGATTTCTTAGCAAACAAATACCTTTTAGATATGAAGTTGGAGATGTTCATTGTTACTAAGCTAACAATAACAATATAGTTTTAGAATTTAATTTTGTAAAAATTGCCAATTTTTGGTTCGATACATTGTTTTATTTCAAGATTTGTTAAAACAAAATTTAGAAAAGAAGTCTTTAGATTACTTTGTATTTGAATTTCATTAATTGACATTTCATTATTTTTTAAAATAATATTTAAGACCAATTTCTCGTCTTTAGAAAGCTTGATATTATTATGTTTTAAAGTAGTTTTATTTTCAACCTTTTTAAGATTTAAATACTCAACAATTTGTTCTGGATGATTTAAAATAGTTGCCTGATGTCTTTGAATTAATAAATTTGATCCAGATGAATATTCTTGGTGATTGTTTCCGGGTACCGCAAAAACATCTCGGTTGTAGTCATTTGCCAATCTTGCTGTTATCATAGCACCCCCAGTTTTTTTTGACTCAACGACTATCGTGCACTTACTCATTCCAGCAATAATTCTATTTCTTCTTGGAAAATGATAAGCTCTTGGATCTTCATTGGGGGTATACTCAGAAATAAGCATCCCATTTTCTTTTATTTTTTGGCTGTCCTCCAAATGTTTTTTTGGATATATACTATTAATTCCACTTCCAAGAACTGCATAGTTTACTAAATTAAGTTCGTTTGCTGTTCTGTGTGCATATATATCAATTCCATAGGCCAACCCACTAACTATTCCAATTGGATATGACTTTAAGTAATTTAATATTCTTTTAATCTCCCTTAATCCATAATCGGTACAGTTTCTAGTACCTACAATAGATATTAAATTTTGGGTATTAGGGTTTTGCTCTCCCTTTGCATAAATTAAAAATGGTGCATCTGTACAATGGATAAGATCTTTTGGGTAAAAATCATGCCAATAAGGAATAATTTGGATTTCACTTTCCATACATTCTTGAATGATTTTTTCTGCTTTTTTAACTATAGCAGTTGAATTAATTTGGGTTAAAATTTTTAATCCAGTTTTAGAATTAACTTCTCTTAAACTTATCTTTAAGTTGTTAATTGCTTTTTTAGGGCATTTATGATCCTCAAGTATTTTTTTTTTAATACTAAATGGCAATCCTTTTATCAATGAAAATATTACGGTGTCTAACATTACACTCCAAATAAAACATACAAGGACATAGTTTTTTTACGTTTTACTTGTAAGGGTTCTTAATTTATCTTACTTTTACCTTAAAATAGAAAGATAATATTGAAGAGGGGACGAAAGTCCCCTCTTTTTTTTCACATTATGATTGCAAAAAAAGAAATTATCCGATTAGCACAAGAAA
>CAYREL010000028.1:0-8619 GCA_964423275.1 uncultured Flavobacteriales bacterium
TTTAGGAAGTTCTAATAGTAAAGATGGCTTTATCAATCACCGAAATCAGGTGTCTTTGAAAAGCCAAAGCTCTTTAACGATTGATAAATTTCAAGACCTTAATCAAAATTTCAATTTCTGTAATGAGGTTATAGATCAAGACCAAGAAAGTAAATTCATTATGAACACTTTCTCTGCATCTGGTGTTATACTAAGAAACGATGTTTTAAATAATGTAAATGGAAAAAACTGCCATAGTGAACTTAATGGAGTTTTCGCACCTGTAGAAAAACAACATTTTGACAATCATACAACCATAAACCATTTTGTTGCGGATTGCAAATCATTTGAAAATTACAAAGGGGTAATTAAAGAAAGCGGTGTAGGGGTGTTTAATGGAAAAGTTATTGTCCATCAAGATGCACAAAAAATTGAAGCATTTCAGAAAAATAATAATATTCTTTTAGATGATGAATCTAAGATTTACTCTAAGCCCGAACTAGAAATTTATGCAGATGACGTAAGGTGTAGCCATGGCTCTACCACAGGAAGATTTGATGAGGAAGCATTATTTTATTTAAGATCCAGAGGAATAAGTGTAAAAAAATCTTTAGAGTTAATGACATTAGGATTTATCAATGAGGTAATTGAAAAGTGTAATGATTCAGAGTATAAAGAGTTTGTCCTTAAAAGATTACTTAAAGATTAATTGTTATTTATTTAGAGTTTGTTTTACTTTAGGATATAAATAAATTTTGATCTCTAGAATTAAAATATCTTTCTTCTTATTATTCAGTTTAATGGTTTCATTTGGGATATCTCAAAAACTTAATCTAAGTTTTTCCCAACATGTTCCTTACAATAAAGACTACAAACCAATTTCTTGTATTAGTTACAATTCCAATAATATTCTTTTTCAAAAAAAAATAAATTCTAAATCTTGTGATTTAAAAGTAAATATTTTTGACAGTCATCTAGACGATTTAAATCACTTCAATATATTATTAAAAGATGAAATTTTTCTTGGCATTAGATACATTTTTGACGAAATTTATTTGTTTACTTCTTTTAACAACGGTGTTGAGACCATTTTAAAATACAGAATATTAGATATTAATTCTAACTTCCTAACCCCTAAAAATTTATTCTCTGAAAAAAACAAGTCTGGATATCCCTCCAATTATATTCTTGGAGAAAAGACATTCGAAAATAAATTTCATTTTCTTGTAGAACTCCCATTTCAAAATGGTAAGCAAGAAGATATGAGAACAATTACCATTGATAATAAACTGAATATAGTCAATGATGTTTATAATAAATTAGACTTATTATTTGCTTCTAAGAGAGATAATAAGATTTTACTATCCAATAATGGAGTTGTTTACATGCTTAAGAAATTTTGGAAAAAGGGCAACAATTTTTATATCTACAAACTAGGTCAGGAAATAATTTCTGAAGTTCAGATTAAATTAAATAATAGAAAAATAGCAGCATTAGATTATTTTTTCAATTCCAAAGATGAGCTTGTTATATCTGGTTTTTACTCTTCCCCTGTTCGGTTTAATTACGAAGGTTTTTTTCTGCTCAGATACGATGAGGATTTACACTTGGTTCATAAAAATCAATATTCATTAACTGAAAATATTGTACAAGCTTTCAAGTCTTCAAAAGAAATCAAAGAAAGTGGTTTTGGATTGGACAGGTTCATAATTACAGATTTTAGTCTAGACAGTACTGGCAACTATTACTTATTGTCAGAAAACATATCAAAAGCTACTATTAAAGAGGAAAGTTACTGGGTGTCTAGTGGTTTTTTTGTTATAAAATTTAATAAAAATGGCAATTTCATATGGGGAAGTCCAGTGCCTTTAAATCAAAAACACAAAGATTTAAATTTCATTGGCACCTTCTGTGTTAATTCTTACAATTACAAAAAATATTTTTATAATGATTTGGTAAATTCTAATTTGAGGAAAGGAGTTCCTGCTGAGTATGGAATTCTAAATTATTGCGGAACCAAATATGTAGAGTTTACACAGGCCGGGCTTGCACAAGAAAATATTAATTCTATCAATTTCCCAGGAAAAGATTCCGAAAAGTATGCTTTTTTCCCAAATCAGCTCAACCCAAATTCTAAGGGACTTTCTTATTTTGCTGTTTTAAATGAGAAATCAACTAATATTATGCTAGCTGTAGCTAAATAATATTAACTTCTCTTTCAAGTGTTATTCCAAATTTGTCTTTTATATCCAAAATAATTTTTTCTGACAAATCAAATATTTCCATTCCATTTGCAAAACCATAATTGACCAATACTAGAGCTTGTTTTTCATGAACTCCATAGTTGTTGAATTTCTTGCCTTTCCACCCTGCTTTTTCTATCATCCACCCTGCTGCAATTTTAAACTCATTTTCGTTGATTTTATAGTTTACAACATTTGGATATTTTTTCTTTATTAGTTCAACTTGATTTAAACTTACTATTGGGTTTTTAAAAAAACTACCGCTGTTTCCAATTTTTTTCGGATCGGGAAGCTTACTTTGTCTTATGCTAATTATAGCATTACTTACCTCTTTGATAGCTGGATTCTTTATGTTTTGACTTTTTAATATTGCTTTAACATCCCCATAATTAACATTTAATACTGGATTTTTCTTTAGCTCTAGAGTGATATTTAAGATAATATATTGATTTTTCATTTTGTTTTTAAATACACTCTCTCTGTATCCAAATTCACAATCTGAGTTATTAAATTTAACAATCTTTCCAGATGAAATTTCTAATGCCTCCAGTTCTACAAATGTTTCTTTAATTTCCACGCCATAGGCACCAATATTTTGCATTGGAGCAGTTCCAGTATTTCCTGGAATTAAACTTAGGTTTTCAATTCCTCCCCATCCGTTATCTACACAGTACATAACCAATTTATGCCAATTCTCTCCCGCACCGATCTTTAAAAAAATAGACTGTTGGTTTTGGTCAATAATTTCTTTTCCTTTTATATTATTTAATAGTACTAGTCCATCAAAATCTTTTGTGAAAAGAATATTACTTCCTCCACCAAGAATAAGCAACTCCAAGTCCTTAAATACATTAGTTTTTATTAATTCTGTTAATTCATTGATTGTATTTATAGATGCGAAATATTTAGCCTTAACATCTACTCCAAATGTATTTAGCTTTAATAATGGATAATTTTCAATAATATTCATCTAGACAAACCTAATTATATTTTCTTGGATTTTAATATGCTTGTCCTTAAAACAATATTACATACTTTAGTAACACTTTAATTTACTACGCTATTAAAAAAGTAATAATCTCTGTAACAAATGACTTAGCTAATGATCAGCGAGTTAAGAAAGTGTGTGAAACGCTAACCAAAAATAATTTTGATATAACTTTGGTTGGCAGGCATTTGCAACACTCGCTAAATATTAATAGACCCTATTCAACAGTTCGCTTTAAACTAGTTTTTAATAAAGGAGCATTGTTTTATATGGAATATAATTTAAGATTATTTTTTTTTCTTTTGTACAGAAGATTTGATATTTACCACTCCAATGACTTGGACACATTGCTTCCAATGTGGCTTACTACATTTATTTTCAACAAAAAGCTAGTTTACGATTCTCATGAATATTTTTTGGGGGTGCCAGAAATTCAAAATAGATATTTTGTTAAAAAAGTTTGGTCTTCTATTGAGAGTTTTATCTTCCCAAAATTAAAGTATGTTTTTACTGTAAATAAATCTATTTCAGATTTGTACTTTAAAGATTATAAAGTAAGGCCATTAGTTGTTAGAAATCTCCCAAATAAATCCAGTCTAATAAAAGTTAAAACCAAGAAAGATCTTGGCTTGCCTAATGACAAGAAACTTGTAATTCTTCAAGGTTCTGGAATTAACGTCGATAGAGGAGCTGAAGAGTTGTTAGAGGCTATTTCTATACAAGATGAATTTTTTCTTTCTGTAGTTGGCAAAGGAGATGTTATTGATAAACTTAAAAAAAGGTGTGCTCAATTAGATCTGGTTAATAAAGTACTATTTGTTCCAACTCTTCCTTACAGTCAAATGATGCAGTTTACCTTAAACTCTGATGTCGGGGTAAGTCTAGACAAGAACAATAATATTAATCATCAATTTAGTCTTCCCAATAAAATTTTCGATTATACCAAAGCCGAAATACCGTTTGTTTCAACAAATCTTGTGGAGATAAGAAAAATTGTTGAAGAGTTCCATAATGGAGTTTTAATTTCAAGTCTAAGCCCAGAAAGCATAATTGAGGGTTTAAATAAGGCTATTGCTTTAAAAGAATCAAAAAATTTCATCTCAAATATTGCCAAAATGAATTCCACTTTACATTGGGAAAGCGAATCTATTTCATTAATTAAAACTTATGAAAAATTTAAGTAGAAGTAGCCTTTCTACAGACATAGATTACTTCATTTTCAGAAAAACCATACAATTTTTTTTCTTCACTATTGTATTTTCTTACTATGTCAATAGGCTTTATAGAAAACCCATTTTCATTTAAAATTAATGGTAGACTATCTTCACCATAAATCCTTACGTGGTCTTCTTGTCCAAAAGCTTTCAACCTCTCTTCTTTAGAATTTATCGATTTGTCATGGTAAGTTTTTCCTTTTTTTAAAGGAACTTGAATTAATAAATGACCATCATTTTTTAAAACTCTACTCAACTCTTTAATAGCTTTTTTATCTTCCAAAACATGTTCTAAGACATGAAAACAAATAATTAAATCAAAACTTTGATCAGCTTCGTTGATTTTAGTTATGTCATAACTTTTTTGAGCATAAAATTGGTTTTCAAAGTCGGATGATATGTAGTTTTCAAATATTGATTTAAAAAAATCGTTTAAACTTCTATGGGGTGAAAAGTCTAAAATTTTTTGACTTTGGTTTTTAAAATTCTTACTTACATATTCTCCTAGTGCTCTAGATCTTGACAATGAACCACAATTAGGACAGATTTTGTCATCACTATTATAAAAAGAAATTGGAATAAACTTTTTTGACTTAGCAGAACAAATTAAACATGTTGTATTCCCCCCTTTATAAATAAGGTAATAAACCATTTTTCTTATGAAAGGTTCTATTTTAAATTGCCAGCTTTTTGGGGTTAAAATTTTATAAATATTCTTAAAAAAACTATACATTTTGTTTTTCTCTAAGAAAGTAAATCAGTTTATAGAAGTCAAATATTATTAGAGAAGGTCTTGAAGAAAGCAGCTGTCTTTCTAGGATCTTTGAAATAGTTTTTGACAATGGAAAAATTAACCATGTCAATTTTAATTTATTAATTAGGTAATAGGTTTTTATAAGTTTTATAGAACTGGTATTTAGGATATTTTTCTCCAACAACACTAGGTTTTTTACAGCACTCTTAGTTTTTTCTAAAAAAACACTGTTGTCTTCAATTCCCTCGTGAAAAACAGGATTATTAATTTGATAAATTGCTATTTTATTATTTTTAAGATCTAAAGAGAGCAGGGTATCTTCGTGTCCGTAGGTTTCAATTTTTTCATTAAACTTTATTTGTGACAAGATTGTTCTTTTTATTAAAAAGTTGTTTGATCGAAAAGAGTGGTATGGGTTTTTAACTCTATAATTAAAGTCTTGATCTTCTTTATTAATTCCATACAACCACCTTAGTTTTTTGTTTTTATTTTTTGGTGGATTATCATGGTGTTTTCTTCCACCATAAATTACTGCATTGTTAAGTTGTGCAAAATATTTTTGTAGAAAATTTTCACTTTGAATGCTGCAGTCACAATCAATAAACAACAGATTTTCATAATTGGCATTTTCTAAAAAAAGATTTCTGATTTTAGACCTTCCAATATTTTTTTTAAGAATTATGTATTTAACCGCATTGTGGGTATTGATTTCAGCATTTAGTTTTAAAGTTTCTTTATTAGAACCATCGTCAATACAAATTACTTCATATGGTTTTTTACTTTCCTCACCTTGGTTAATTATGGTGACAATTAAATCAACAACATTGAAGTTATAAATGGGGATGCAAATACTTATCAATTTATAAAAGCTTATTCCAAAATAGTCTGATTATTGAATTTCACAACTCTTGCTGGATATTTATTAATAATGTCAAAATCGTGAGTTGCCATAATTACTGTTTTTTCTTCTTCGGCTACTGATTTTAAAAGATGCATAATTTTCTCACTTGTTTCCGGGTCTAAATTCCCTGTTGGTTCGTCTGCTAAGATTAATTCTGGATTATTAACTAATGCTCTTGCAACAGCTACTCTTTGTTGTTCTCCTCCAGAAATTAAATGTGGAAAGGAATCTGCTTTATCTACCATATCTACTTTTACAAGTAGCTTCTCAATTCCCTCATTAATTATTTTTTTCCCTTTCCATCCAGTTGCTTTCATTACAAATCTTAAATTATCAGCAACTGATCTATCCATAAGAAGTTGAAAATCTTGAAATATTATACCAACCTTTCTTCTGAGTTCTAATATTTTCTTTCTTTTTAATTTTTTTAGAGTTTGGTCTTTAAAAAAAATATCTCCACTACTAATCCCTAAATCTCCATAAATTGCTTTAAGAAGACTACTTTTCCCGCTTCCGGTTTTGCCTACAAAATATACAAATTCACCTTGATTTATCTTTAAATTAACATCGTTAAGAATTATTTTATTTTGTTGTTTTATTTCAACATTTTCAAAGTCTAGAAAAACGTTTTGGTCCATGGCAGTACATTATCTTTTATATTCAAATTTATAATAATATAGAATACTTTTTTAATTCCTCTGTTTAATGTTAACACATTGTAGTTGAAAATAATAGTAAAGCCATAATTCTTATGGGTCATCCCTAACTATCTTTATTAATAATAAGATTATAGTTTTTTAATGAATAAGATTTTCAACACATTTATTTTTTCTCTAGCAATAATTTTTGCAAATATTTCTATTGCACAAAAAACTTTTCTACGAAATGATCCATATAAAAACTATAAAATAGCTCAAGAACTTTTTGACAAAGAAAAGTATAGTTCAGCCCAATACTATTTCAAGGATGTTATTAATAAATTCAATAATCCTCAGGACGAGGTGAGAATAAATGCTGAATATTATTTTGCAGTTTGTGCATTGAAATTATACCATAGAAATGTAGAGACGATTTTAACTAGGTTTTCACTAGACCATCCAGACCATCCAAAATCTAAGAATATTTATTTCCAACTTGGAAAGCATTATTATCAAACCAAAAAGTTTAAAAAATCTATTGAATTTTTTGAAAAAGTTGATCAATACGATTTATCAAGTGAGGACCAAAGCGAGTATCTTTTTAAACTTGGATATTCAAAATTTATGAAGAAAAATCTTGCTGAATCAAAAGTTCTTTTCAACGAGCTATTGCAAAGTAAAACAGATTACGATGTTCCAGCTACATATTATTACAGCCACATAGCATATGCTCAGGGAAAGTACCAAACTGCTTTAGTTGGTTTTAGAAAGATTGCCAATAATAAAATGTTTAAGCCTATCATTCCTTATTACATTACACAGATTTTATACCAGCAAAATAAATACGACGAACTTATTGCCTATGGACCATTGTATATAGACTCTGTTACAGAAAAAAGAAAAGGGGAGTTTGCTAAATTAATTGGAGATTCTTACTTCAAAAAAAATCAATACGAACGTTCTTTAGAATACTATCAAACTTTCATGAGAAATGCAAAATCAACTAGGGAAAGTAATTACCAAGTTGGCTATTGTTACTACCAAACAAAAAAATATAAAAAAGCTATTGAAATTTTTTCAAGGGTTGCTAATACAGACGATTCATTAACACAGATATCCTACTACCATATGGCGGATTCTTATTTAAATCTTGACGAAAAGGATTATGCAAGAAATGCATTTCAGGAGGCGAGCAAACTGGATTTTGATATTGATATAAGAAGAAATTCATTATTTAATTATGCAAAATTGGCTTACGAACTAAGTTATAATCCCTACGACGAAGCAATTAATGCCTTTCAGCAATTTATTGTAGACTTTCCAGATTCTGAAGATGCTAAAGATGCTTACGAGTTTTTATTAAAAGTGTACCTAACTACAAAAAATTATGACGATGCACTTGCTTCAATGGATAAAATAAAAAATAAGGATCCAAGAATGCAGAAAGCTTACCAAACAATTGTATATAACAGAGCTGTGGAGCAGTATCATAATAGGGAGTACAAGAATGCAATTGCAAACTTTGAGCTCGTTAAAAGGTATCCAATTGACCAAAATTTAAATGCCATGAGTCAGTTTTGGATAGGTGAATCAAATTATAATTTAAAGGAGTATTTAAGGGCTGTGGAGAGTTATGAAAAATTTAGATTTATTAACGGGGCTATTTTAACCGATCAGTTTTTAGATTTAGATTTTAATATTGGATACAGTTATTTTGAAAAAGCCAATCCATATGAAAACTTGTCGGGAAATGAAGCAAAAATTCAAAAAGAAGAGCTTAGAAATGCTTTAAAATACTTTAGGAACTATATTCATCAATACAATTTACCAGATTCAAGTAATTACAAAATTGCACTATTAAGAATTGCTGACACTTATTTCTTGTTAAGAGAAGATAGCTTA
>CAYREL010000029.1:0-3580 GCA_964423275.1 uncultured Flavobacteriales bacterium
GTTTATTGCTGAACAAGAAGCATTTGAAGAACTGCTAGAACTAGATGAATTAGTAGACAAAGGCGTAATAAGTCAGGCTCGTGCAGATTTCGATAGACAGCGGTTATTAGGCAAAGCGTTTCGGGTCGATCGATCCGATCCGATTAAGCAGGGACAAAATTTCAGTGATCTCGATAGAGAATTCTTAAAAGGATCTTATAGAAAAAAAGCTAACGGTGGCCCAATAACTTCTGAACGCCTTAATCAACTTAGACGCCGTTGAGTACACCACTAGAGCAATTACGAAGTGTAGACCTTTCGCATCTTTCTAAAGAGGAAGCGAAAGAGTTTACAGTATTATTAGAAGAATTAGAAAAGCGTGAAAAGCGTGAAGATTCTATGGCTTCGTTTTACGATTTCGTTAAAGCGATATGGCCTGAATTTATTGCAGGTGCGCATCATAAAAAGATGGCAGAGGCTTTCGATAAGATAGCTAGTGGTGAATCTAAACGTCTAATAATTAATATGCCTCCGCGACATACGAAATCCGAGTTCGCGTCATATTTATTCCCCGCCTATTTATTAGGTAAAAGACCTAAGCTCAAAATTATTGAAGCAACGCACACCGCTGACCTTGCGATTAATTTCGGTCGTAGAGTTCGTGACTTATTAGAAAGCGAAGAATACGCAGAGATATTTCCTGCTACTGAATTGAAGGCCGATTCACGAAGCGCGGGTAAATGGAGTACGTCTCAGGGCGGTCAGTATTATGCGGCGGGTATTGGTGGTGCACTCGCGGGACGTGGTGCTGATTTATGTATTATTGATGACCCTCATTCTGAGCAGGATGCGTTTTCTGATAAAGCGTTAGAGGAGGCTTACGAATGGTATCAAACTGGGCCTCGTCAGCGTTTGCAGCCAGGAGGGGCGATAGTTATCGTAATGACTCGTTGGGGAAAGAAAGACGTAACGGGTAAGTTATTAAAAAAGATGACGGAACAAAAGGGCGGCGATAAGTGGGAGTTAATTGAATTCCCAGCTATATTACCGTCAGGTAAACCGTTATGGCCTGAATTTTGGCCGTTAGAAGAATTAGAAGCGACTAAAGCGTCGATTCCCCCGTCTAAATGGGCAGCGCAATATATGCAGCGGCCTACGGGCGAGGGTATATCTATCGTTCCGAAAGAGTGGATTAAGCGATGGCCTAACGATGACCCTCCTTCGTGTGATTATTTAATACAAAGTTACGATACAGCGTTTTTAAAATCAGAAAGAGCTGACTATAGTGCGATAACAACGTGGGGTGTTTTCTATCCGGAGGGTAAAATCAACGATGAGATGTACTCTGGTAAGGACGCGCACCTAGTTTTATTAGATTGTGTTAAAGAACGGTTAGATTTCCCTGAATTAAAGCGCGAAGCGATGCGGTTATACGAGTATTGGGAGCCTGATTCAGTAATTATTGAAACGAAAGCATCAGGGATACCGTTAACACAAGAGTTAAGGCGGCAAGGTATTCCAATAAATACCTTTTCACCGAGCAAAGGTCAGGATAAAATCGCTAGGTTGAATACAGTAAGCGCGATTTTCCAAGAAGGTCGCGTTTGGGTTCCTGAAACTAATTGGGGACAGGAATTAGTAGACGAAATTGCGGATTTTCCTAACGGAGAGAACGATGATTGCGTCGATGCTACGACATTAGCGTTAATGCGCTTTAGAAATGGCGGGTTTTTACGATTAGACGGCGATTATGCCGAAGAAGAAGAGTATTATCCTAAAATAAGGGCATATTACTAATTTACCGTTCCGAAAAATAAGAGTATCGTGGCGAACCATGGCTGAAATACAAATTCCAGAAGAATATGAAGGCGAAGAAGAGATAGAAATCCTTTTTGACGAGGATGATAATCTTGTAGACCCTTCTTTAATGGATTCAGACCAACAAACTGAATTTAATGACAATCTCGCAGAGTTTTTAGACTCGTCTACGCTATCAGAGATTTCGTCACAGGTACTTACGAACTTCCAAAACGATTTAGACTCCAGAGAAGACTGGTACGAAACTTTTAAAGACGGATTAGAACTTTTAGGTATTCAAAACGACCCTAGAAGCGAACCCTTTGAAGGAGCTAGTGGTGTATATCACCCGTTACTAGCTGAAGCGGTAACTCATTTCCAAGCTCAAGCCTATAAAGAACTACTTCCTGCAAACGGCCCAGTAGATACGAAAGTTATGGGCGCGTCTAGTGATCCTAAAGCGATGCAAGCTAATCGCGTAAAGGATTTCATGAATTACCAGCTGTTATATAAAATGGAAGAATACGATCCAGAAATGGATCAGATGTTGTTCTTTTTACCTCTCGCTGGTTCTGCGTTTAAAAAATGTTATTTTGATCCTGCGATAGGACGGATAGTTTCTCGTTTTATTAAAGCAGAAGATCTAGTTGTTCCGTATAGTGCTACAGATTTACATACATCTCCCCGTATAACTCATCGTATGTCGATGACTGAAAACGATTTGCTTAAATTACAATTAAGCGGTTTTTATATAGATACGGATATGAATACTCCGATGTACGGCGGGGATAATGATTCTGTTCAATCTAAAATAGATGAGATTGACGGTGTTACAAGAACAGGTGATCAACACGATTTTACATTACTTGAATGTCATACCGAATTAGACATTGAAGGTTTTGAACATACGGATAGCGAAGGTGAGCCAACAGGTTTAGCTTTGCCGTATATCGTTACCGTATGTAAAGATACTAACGATGTATTAGCTATTAGACGTAATTACGTTGAAACAGACCCAATGCGTAAGAAAGTTGAATACTTTACGCATTTTAAATTCCTTCCAGGATTAGGGTTTTATGGCTTTGGTTTAATCCATATGATTGGCGGCGTAACTAAATCAGCTACTGCGATTTTAAGACAGTTAATTGATGCAGGAACATTAGCTAATTTACCAGCTGGTTTTAAAGCTCGCGGATTAAATATCCAAAGATCAGATGATCCTGTACAGCCAGGAGAATGGAGAGACGTTGATACTCCAGGAGGAACTATTCGTGACGCCTTTATGCCGTTACCGTATAAAGAGCCAAGCCCTACGTTAGCAAATTTATTAGGATTACTTGTTGAATCTGGTCAGCGTTTTGCTTCCGTTATGGAACAAAATACTGGAGACGGTAATAGCGAAGCTCCTGTAGGAACTACCGTTGCTCTTTTAGAGAAAGGCCAGAAGGTTATTTCTTCTATTCATAAACGTATGCATTACGCACAACGTACTGAATTTAAGATTTTAAAGAGATTGTTCGGTGAGTATTTACCTCCTGAATACCCTTACCAAGTACAAGGTGCACAGCAAACAGTATTTGCGGAAGACTTTAACAATAGTGTTGACGTTATCCCTGTATGTGACCCTAATATCTTTAGTACGACTCAACGTATTATTTTAGCGCAAACTCAGCTGCAAATGGCACAAAGCGCACCGCAGTTACACAATATGAAAGAAGCCTTTCGTAAAATGTATATTGCGTTAAATATTAAAGATATTGACGATATTCTAATTCCAGATATCCCTCCTGCTCCTAAAGATCCT
>CAYREL010000029.1:3680-8364 GCA_964423275.1 uncultured Flavobacteriales bacterium
CTGAGCGTAAAGCACAGCTTGAAAGAGAACGTATTGAATCTCAAGAACAGCAAACAGATATAAGAGTAGCTTCTGAGTTACAACAAGCAGAAATGCGAGATGAACGTGAAGTAGATTCTAATTTAACAGACATTGCGAAGATAGTTCGCGAATCAAGGGAACAAGACTAAATGCCCCATCTAATCAGCAATATTCCTCACTTTAATTGCTGGGTTAGAAAAGAATATACACACAATCACTTAAAATACCATGGCGAGTATTTACACGCTATAGCAATTGCGGTAAACACTATCCCTGATAGATGTTTATCTTTCCAAGTCGTATTTACTGGATACGAAATGGACGAAGAAGAAGATTCTGAAAATCTTCACGGTGGAGCGATGTGGGCTAGGATGCCGATAACCGCTTTAGTTGCAGATGCAGTTCTTGATGAAATGCCAGAACCTATGGCTACTCATTTAGCGCAACCTTGGGATTGTAGTTCTCGAGACCATGAAGCCATTGTTATGGATCGCGTATCTTCTAGTCCTTGGTTATGTAAGATAGATAATGAGTTTCATACGGGTAAGTATTTGTTTACCGTTGATTATACAGGTAATGATATTGCTGACGATCCTGCACAACATAAGCAGAATCATGTAATTCAGCTAACTGATGCTGGGAAATGGACGGGTAATATTATAGCGTTACCTAATAATCGTGTAAGAGCGACTAATCCAGCGTTATGGGAAACAGGTTCAGGAGCGCCGGACTTTTATCCTAGCCAACACGTTCATAGTGCCGAATGTGATGACAGCTATATGGATCCGAACATTACGTTTAATAATTTATACTCTGAAGGAGAATAAAATGCCTGGAAAAAAAGCAAACAAAAAGATGCCTAAGAAGATGATGAATGGTGGAAAATCTTCTAAGAAAATGCCTATGATGAAAAGAGGCGGGGCAACAGGAAAGAAAAAGAAATGAGAAATTTTCGATCTAAAGAGATGCCTTACCCATCTCCTAGTAATAAACAGGCTGCAAAAACTATGCCTTCTATACCAGAGCCTTCTAACGAAGGTTTTGCTAAGGCTACGGAGCTTAAAGAAAAGACCGTAAACCTTGAAGGAAAGAAAGTAAGAACAAAAGGTACTGGTGCAGCTACTAAAGGTTTGGATTTTACTAGCTATATTAACTAATGGATTTTTTAAAATATTCGGAGCATTTACTCCGCAAATTACGTGAGAGACAAGCGGATCTCACGCATACACTCGCCACTGGTGGCGCACAAGACTTTGTTCAGTACCAACGAATAGTTGGTGAGATTTCGGGGCTTAATTTTGCTGAACAAGAGATAACTGCCCTGCATGGAAGGATGGAAGATGTCGAAGACGACTGATGAAGTAGATCTAAGTAGCATAGTTGCTACCCCAAACAGAGTTTTAAATTTTGGTTCTGATACGCCTTTAGAACCTAAAAAGGAAGCAATAACTCCTGAGAATTTAGAATCTCATGCGGATAAACTACCGAACCCTACGGGTTATCGTATGTTAATCCTCCCGTTTACTCCTCCGGAGAAAACAAAAGGCGGCATTGTGTTAGCTAAACAAACTCTTGATAAAGAGCGGATAGCTACCGTAGTTGGGCTTGTTGTAAGAAAAGGCCCAGATGCTTATTCCGATACAAATAAATTTCCTGAAGGCCCGTGGTGTGAAGAGGGTGATTGGGTAATATTTGGTCGCTACGCAGGAGCAAGATTTAACATTGACGGAGGCGATATGCGTCTTTTAAACGATGATGAAATCTTAGCTACTGTAAACAATCCAGAAGATATTCTGCAATAAGGTGATATAAAATGTCTGAGTCTCAAGAAATTGAACTTATACTTCCAGATGAAGAAGTAGATCCACGGGAAGCTGATGTATTACAGGAGTCTTCTCAAGACTTCGATATGTCTGCACCTGAAGAAAGCAACACTGATGAGTTAGAGGATTATAGCGACGGTGTTCAAAAGCGTATTGATAAACTAACTTATCGTATGCGGGAAGCTGAACGTCAGAGAGAAGAAGCAGTTGAATTCGCTAAGAAGTTATCTGAGCATAACAACTCACTACAAAGTAAGTTGCAATCTTCTGATACTACATTAGTTAACGAATACGCACAAAGAATTGACTCTGATAAAGAACGCGCTCGTCGCGCTTTAGTTGAAGCTCAACAACTAGGCGATGCTGAAGCAATATCATTAGCTACAGAAGCAGTTGCTAAAACTTCTTATGAAGCGCAAAATGCCCAAAGATTAATAGCACAGCAGAAAAACAGACCTCAACAGTCTCAACCTGCTGCGCCACAGCAAAGAAATTTGCAACCAGCTGCTCCTGACCGCGCTGCAGAAGCGTGGGCAGAAAAGAACAGTTGGTTTGGTGACGACGAAGGCATGACGTATGCTGCTATGGGTGTTCACCAAAAATTAATAAAGGAAGGGGTTCCTCCTAGTTCTACTCATTATTATCAACGAGTAGATTCTGAAATGAGAAACCTCTTTCCACAAAAGTTCGCCGATGAGACGAAAAACGTGCAATCTGCCGTAGCAGGAGCCAGCCGTGGTGCTGGAGCTGTTAAAAAAGGAGCACGCAGTGTTAAACTCACACCATCACAGATAGCAATAGCTAAACGTATTGGTGTGCCTCTTGAAGAGTACGCAAAATTTGTATAGGAGATGAAAATGACAGATCGCACCTCCAGATCTGCTGAAACACGGGATAAAACAACCCGCCGCAAACCTTGGCAACCGCCTTCAATGCTAGACGCCCCTGATGCCCCTGCAGGCTATAAACACAGATGGGTTCGTGCAGAAGTTCGTGGGCACGATGATCGCGCAAATATGTCTAAACGTATTCGCGAAGGATTCGAGCCAGTAAGAGCAGAAGATCATCCTGATTTTGACGCTCCTACTATTGACGACGGACGGCACGCTGGCGTGATTGGTGTAGGTGGCCTAATTCTCGCAAAAATACCTGACGAGACTGTAGATGAGCGGAACGCATATTTCAACGGAAAGACTGCTGACCAACTCTATGGTGTTGACAATGATTTGCTGCGGGATAGTGACCCTCGTATGCCACTAAGAAAAAGTGATATTCGCAGGGACTCTAAAGTAGAGTTCGGTAGTCGTAAACCGGCTGCTGATTAAATTTCATCATTTTCCTTAAAGGATTAAATCATGGCTAATACTGATGCCCCTAACGGGTTCACCCCAGCCTACCATCTTTACGGTGGTACGATACGTCCCCAGAAATTGCGTATTGCAAGTGCAACGAATGCTTCCATCTTCACTGGAGATGTAGTTATTCTTTCTTCTGGGTATGTTGTACAAGGCACTGCCACAGGCGCTCCATGTGGAGTTTTTGCTGGCGTTTTTTACACTGCCACTGACGGCACACCTACTTACTCTAATATGTGGACAGCCAGCGTAGCTACGCTAGGTTCTGCAGATGCAGAGGCGTATGTGTATACCGACCCAGCTATCGTGTATGAAGCACAATTTACTGCGGGTACTCCTGCTGTAAGTTTCATTGGTAGTAAGTATACTATCACCACAACTGCTGGTAGCACCAACAATGGACGTTCCAAAGAAGGTGTAACAGCGACTACTAGCAGCGGCATTGCGTTGTTGAATAGGTTTGTGGATTCGCCAAGTAATTCAATCGGTGCTAACGCCCGTGGTTACTTTTCATTCCCAACCAACATATTCGCTGTTTAAGGAGAGTAACTAATGGCTATTAATAGAGCGCAACTCGTAAAAGAGCTTGTTCCTGGCCTTCACGCTCTCTTTGGTTTAGAGTATGAACGCTATGCACCAGAGCATGAAGAAATCTTCGATACGGAGACTTCTGAAAGAGCCTTCGAAGAAGAAGTAATGCTTACTGGTTTCGGTGAAGCCCCTGTAAAGTTTGAAGGTTCTGGCGTATCTTATGATACTGCTCAAGAGTCTTTTACTGCACGGTACTCGCATGAAACTATCGCATTGGCTTTCTCTTTAACTGAAGAAGCTATCGAAGATAACTTGTACGACACTTTGTCCTCGCGTTATACACGAGCACTTGCTCGTTCTATGATGCAAACCAAGCAGATTAAAGCAGCTAACGTATTGAACAATGCGTTTAGTAGCTCTTTTCTAGGCGGTGACGGCAAAGAACTATGTGCAACGGATCACCCAACGGTTGGTAATCAAGATCAAAGCAATGAACTGTCAACGGCAGCAGATTTGAATGAGACTTCATTAGAACAAGCGTTGATTGATATTGCAGCTTTCGAAGATGAGCGTGGTCTAAAGATCAATGCTCAAGCCCGTAAGTTGATTATCCCATCTGCTCTGCAATTCGTTGCAGACCGTCTACTGGAAACTCCAGGACGCGTAGGTACTGCGGATAACGATATCAATGCTCTCCGCAATATGGGCATGGTTCCTGAAGGATATACGGTTAATCATTATCTAACAGATACTGATGCCTTCTTCCTGAAGACTGACGTGCCTAACGGTCTGAAGCATTTTGTACGATCTCCTGTATCAACTAACATGGAAGGTGACTTCGAAACCGGAAATGTTCGTTATAAAGCAAGAGAACGCTACAGCTTCGGCTTTAGTGATTGGCGTGGTATTTTCGGTTCTCCTGGAGCCGCATAATCCTGCTGATATGCTAAAAAA
>CAYREL010000030.1:0-6587 GCA_964423275.1 uncultured Flavobacteriales bacterium
TTACTTAAAGAAGTTGAAAAAATTGAGCATATTTTTAATGTTTTCTATAACGATTTAATAGATTATGAACACTGGGACCACGTTCATATTGAAAGGTATAATTTAATAGCACTTGCCTTAGTGCATATAAAAAACAATAAACTTAAATTAGTTCTCGATTTATTTAAATATTTTAATGCAAAATCAGACTTTCATATAAATAACAATTATCAAAAAATCCTATACAATATTACATTATACCATTACTATTTAAATTCTATTGGTGATGGAAAAGAGGCTAAAAAAGCAGTTAAAATTTATTTAGAGTTAGCAGACAATACAGGTTTCTCCTACTTTACAGAAGACTATCTAAAAAACTATTTCAGTTAGAATATAACCAGTATTGTAGCAATAGTTACTACAATTATTAATATCCAGTCTTTTATTTGAAATTGTTCTTTTAGTAACTTAATACCCAACATTAAAACAATACCTTCAAATATAAGAGCCACAACAATATTAATAATAATAGGCATGTTTACTAGTGCATAATGAGCTGTAATATTTCCGCCAGTAACACAAAAACCAATAATTCCAGAGATTAACAAGCTTTTTTTTGAAAGTAATTTTGGGATAATTTTTTTTTCTTTATATACCAAAATCCCTATTGAACTTATAAAAACACAAACTTCTAAAATAAGGCTGAAATTGATCACGCCAAACTTTTTAATTGGGATTAAATAAAGTACAAATGAAACGCCCCAGAAGAAGGCACACAAAATTGATAGTAATATTTCTTTACTTAATTTAAAGCTTTTTAAATGTTCTTTTTGGTGGAAAAGTACTCCAAGTGATAATAGTATAAATGCTGTTATATTATACAAGGAAATTTCTTGTTCAAAAAAAAGTAGGGCAGTTAAAAAGGAAAAAATACTAGCAGTCGATACAAAAGGAGTAACAAAAGCATAACGACCTATTTTCAATGCATTGGTAAAATAATAAAGTCCGAAAAAACTAAAAAAACAAAGTGAAATTGTAAATAACCAGTCTAATAAATCTCCATTTTTAAAGTCGTAAATAGTATGTTCCGAGATTTGGAATTTTTCAAAAAATAAAATAGCTAATACAGTAGAACCAATACTAAATATGGAACGATAAAAAATTATATAGTAGTTTAAATTATTGTCAATTATTTTTTTCCATAAAAATCCAGAACATAAATAGAATATTGAGGAAACAAATTTAACAATAACGCCCGTTATTAATATTAGCATTTAATTTTTTTAATTTTAAATTAAACCCTTAATCCCATAACACAAATATCGTCTACTTGATCGTGGTTGCCTTTCCAAGAATGAAACTCTTCTTGAATTTTTACTCCTTGTTCTTCAATTGGTAATTTGCTTAGTTCTTTTAAGAAAGTTCTATACCTTTTGACCATATATTTTTTTCCTTTTGGACCTCCAAATTGATCTTGATAACCATCAGAATAAATATAAATCATATCTCCTTTTTTCAACTTTATCTTATGATTGGTAAAAGGTTTATTTTCAATTACAGATAAGCCCACAGGTTGACTATTCCCTTTAATATTTTCTAGCTGATTATTTGAAATATGAATTAGTGGATTATTAGCCCCTGCAAATTCTAGAGTTTTTTTCTTGAAATTTACTTTGCAAAGAGACATGTCCATCCCATCTTTATTATTGGTGTTAGAAGCATTGTCATTTAAAGATTCAATTATTTTGGTTCGCATATTTCCCAAAATTTCTGCAGGGTTTTCTATATTATTTTCAATAATGTTTTCGTTGAGTAAAGATGTTCCAATCATACTCATGAAAGCACCAGGAACACCATGGCCAGTACAATCGGCTACACAGAAAAACACATCGTCTTTAGAATTTTTGTAAGCCCAGTAATAATCTCCAGAAACTACATCTTTTGGTAAATAAAAAATAAAATTTCCAGGCAATATCTCGTCCATATAAGCTTTAGAAGTCATTAAAGCATCCTGGATATTCTTTGCATAATTAATACTATCTGTAATTTCTTTATGTGACTCTTCAAGATTTGCTTTTTGATTTTCTATATCTGTTTTTTGATTTTCTATGATTTTATTTTGTGATTTTGTTTTTCTCCAAGAACGTAGAACCAATACAAAAAGAATTAAGAATACGAAAAGACTGCAAGAGATATAAAATAAATTCTTTTCTTTTTTCTTGGTAACTTCTTTTTGATAACTAATTTCCTTATCGTGCATAATTGCAGTACTAACCAATAAAATACTGTCACTTAGGTGCTGAAGAGACTGTTCTTTATTTCTTTGAGCCTGCACATCACCATCTAGTTTCATAGATTTTTGATAATAACGCAATGCCTCTCGAAATTCTCCATTTCCCTCGTACATTCTCGCAATTTTATTACAAGTATTAGAAAGCAAATATATGTTGTCTGTCGAGAGCAAGTGGTCGTCTTCTAAGTCTTCTAAAATTTTACAACTTGCTGTATAAAACTTTAATGCCTTTTGGTCTTTACCATCGTAATAATAGGAAGTTGCAGTTTTATCTAAAGCCATAGACTCTTGCTCCTTGAACCACTGCTGTAGATATGGAATTTTTTCTTTTTTTAAATGTTCTGTACAGATAATAATTACCTCTTCTTGTAATTCTAAATCTTTTTGGGGATCTGTAATAAATACTAAATCACTCCATTGCTGCAATAATTTTATTTTAACAGTATCGTTTTTAGATTTCTTAATTCGTCGTTTTATCAGCTCTATTTTAGTAGAAGCTCTTGTTACAACTTGTTGGCCATGTAGCAATAATCCACTAAAAAGTAATATAAATACAACAACAAAATTGAAAAATTTTAAACTCTTCATTTGGTTTGATTTATTTTTTTTACCATTGTTAAAATAGTTGCTATTCCAACTGTCTCATCTGTTTCATCGTAAATATCAACAAGAAATTTAACGATACCTTTTGCTATATCATCTTCGTCTTTTTTCTTCTGGTCAATTTTTTCTTTTACAGTAAATCTTACCCCAATGGTAGCACCAACATACACTGGTTTAGTAAATCTACATTCATCTATTCCATAATTTAATAGTACAGGTCCTTTAGCAGGATCTACAAACAGTCCTGCAGCTTTGGATAGTAAAAAATAACCGTGAGCTACTCTTTCTTCAAAAATGGTTCCATCCAAAGAGGTTTCGTCCATATGAGCATAAAAATTATCTCCACTCACATTGGCAAAATTAACTATGTCTGATGTAGTAACAGTATGTTTGTGAGTAAATACTGTGTCTCCAACATTCAGTTCTTCAAAATGTTTTCGAAATACATGAGGATTTGATTCAGGTTGGTCTGCTCCAATTTGAAACTGTTCTGTAATTTTGGTTATTGTTTCAGGATGCCCTTGAATTGCAGTTCTTTGTAAATAATGTTTTATTCCTCTAATTCCACCCATTTCTTCTCCGCCTCCAGCTCTTCCAGGGCCTCCATGAGCAAGTTGTGGCATTGGAGATCCATGACCAGTACTTTCTTTAGAACATCTAGAATTTAAAACCAAAATCCTTCCATTGGTATGTGCAGTTTCTACTACAAATTCTTTAGATTTTTGATCGTCATTGGAAACAAAAGAAGTTACCAAAGACCCTTTTCCCATTTCTACCAATTCTACAGCTTCCGCCATATTTTTATAAGGAATTAAAGTAGATACTGGACCAAATGCTTCAATATTATGAACTGCGTCTTTAAAAAATGGCTCGTCGTTCCTAAACAGAATTGGAGAGAAAAAAGCACCTTTTTCAATCGAAGCGTCTACAAGATTAAAATTTTGGGAGTTGTCAAAAACTTTTTCTTGACTTTCCATAAGTAATTCTACATTTTCTTTAACTCTTTCCACTTGAATTTTAGTAGCCAAAGCTCCCATTCTAACATCTTTGTTTTCTGGATTTCCAATAACAGTTTTTTCAAGTTTTGTTATCAAAGCTTTTTGAACTTGGTCAATTTTACTTTCTGGTACTAAAATTCTTCTAACTGCAGTACATTTTTGACCTGTTTTAGCAGTCATTTCTCTATAGATTTCTTTAATGAAAATGCCAAACTCATCTGAACTTTCATCCACATCCTCTCCTAAAACACATGCGTTAAGAGAATCAGCTTCCATGTTAAAAGGCACCGATTTTTCTAGTATGTTGGGATGAGATTTTAAGATTTTTCCAGTGCTAGCAGAGCCTGTAAATGTGACTACATCGTTGTGTCCAATATGGTCTAGAATTCCTTTTCCAGTTCCAGGAATTAGTTGGAGACTACCTTCAGGTAATATTTTAGAATCTATAATTTCTTTTACCATTAGCTCTGTCAAATAAGAAGTATACTCAGAGGGTTTTACCACTGCCGCAACTCCTGCCATAAGATTAACAGCAATTTTTTCTAACATTCCCCAAATAGGAAAATTGAAAGCATTAATATGAATAGCAACACCTCTTCTTGGAACCATAATGTGGTGTCCAATAAATGTTCCGTTTTTGGAAAGATTTGCCGCTGGTCCTTCTACATAATATGGTAAGTCTGGGAATTGTCTTCTTAAAGATGCATTGGCAAATAAATTACCGATTCCACCATCAATATCTATCCAAGAATCTATTCTTGTTGCTCCAGTTGCTTTACTGAGGGTGTAAAATACTTCTTTTCTTTTATTTAGATGAAGAGCCAATGATTTTAGCATTTCACCTCTTTGTTGAAAAGTCATTTTTCTTAAAGAACAACTTCCTTTTTTTCTGCCATATTCTAAAATGGAACTAAAGTCTAAACCTTTACTAGAAGTTGTACTTATAATTTCTCCAGTTATTGCATGGATATGATCAATTTCTGCTCCCTCACCCGAAATCCATTCCCCTAAAACATAGTTTTTAATCTCCATTTACTCAACTTTCAATAAATATAAGAATTTCAATAAATAAAGGGGTTTAGTACAATATTTTTTGAAGAATCTAAAGATGTTAATCTTCCTTTTATTTGAAATTCTGTTTTGTTTTTTTCTGAGCAAATAAAGTCTAACTTCTTGAAGTTCATTTTTTTCATTATTGTCTTGAATCCGTTCCAGGCCCACTCATCGTGATTTTGAGCAATCATTTTTTCAAAGTCTATAAAAAATTGGAAATAGCTATTTTTTTCAACTTTTAGAGAATAATTTTTAGGATAATTTGTGATAGAAAAACCTTTGAACTCATTATTCAATGAGTAATTAAATTCAGAGTTTTCTATATCTAAGTTTATAGAATCTAGTTTTTGATCTCCGAGCAATATATTTACGTCCAAATGGTTGTAAAATGTATTAATATCTCTTTTAGATAATAGCTTGGCTATTTTTTTAATTTGATGAATACTTAAAACTATTCGACCATCTAAATTTCTATCTATTGTTATTTGCTTCAATATGGTTTTTGGTATTTGACTGGGATTAAAATTTCCTGAAAACTCTGCCCAACCATAATTAGTGGAATTTAACTGCATATCATTTTTAAAAATAAAATCTTCATCTACATTTCCATTGGCAAGAAAATCTATTTTATTACTTTTTAAATCTACGGACCCTTTTAAATTACTTGTACCCACACTATTTAAAATATCTAGATTTTGAAATTGGTAAAGAATACTTTTTTTATTTTCTTGGTAATATTCTACAATCTTTCTATTAGCATTTGTAGTATCTGAGTTTAAACTAATATTTTTTAGCTGAAAATAAAGACTGTCCTTATTGACTTCTCCATATTTGAAAATTATATATAGTTGGTTGTATTTTTTATTATTGAAAACAAAAGTGGAATAAGTTTTATTAGAAGCAATTTCTTTGAAATCCTCCTTTATTAAATTCCCATTTACTTTACCTATTGATTGATCTGAGTCCTTCACTTTAACAATTCCATTTACCGATTGAGTATTGTTGTCAAAATAAATTGCTGTAGGTTCATTTAATATTAGTCCGTAATCAAAAGAGCTATTAATTAGTTTAAATTTTTTAAAAAATTTATAAAATTTAGTAAGTTCTAAAGGGTGTTTTAAAAAATAACTTGAAAACTCATCTACTATTAAATCGTTATGAATTAATAAATAATTTTGAGTGTTTTCTGGAATAGACTTTATATTTAAATAGGATGGTTTATTGGTTCTGGAATTAAAAACTACAGAAAGAATAATAATTCCAATAATTATGCTTGATATAGCTAAATAAAGTTTCTTTTTTTTACTCATAATAACTATACTACCCAATATTTGGTTGTATCTATCCCAAAAAGTTCTTGTTCTTCTTTCCAGTTTTTAAAACAATCTTTGACAATTATTTTCATTTCTGTTTCATCTATAAAATGGCTTTTTGGAATTTCCTTTGAGTTTAAAATAGATTTAATGTCTTTTTTTATTTTTTCTTCCCAAAATATTTTAGCTTCATCTTTAAAGTCAAAAGTGTTGTTTTCTTTTATAATATCTAATGCTATAATTTTTGCTTCGTGGGTATAATCACTGTGAGGTTCTGCTACCTCAATCAAATCCTTTCCTTGGTATTTTAATAGTTTTTCTCTAAGACTCATTGTTAAATATTTTAGA
>CAYREL010000030.1:6601-8353 GCA_964423275.1 uncultured Flavobacteriales bacterium
TCTTTTTTTAACAGATTCTTCCATTTTTTTTATTTTTTCTTTTAGATTATCTTTTGATAAAAAATCCTCAATTAAGAATTGGTTTAATTTTTGGTGAAACCAAAAAATATCTTGTTTGGATCTATTGTCATTTATCCAATTATTTTTGGTGCAATGTTTTTGGAATTTTTCTAGTAATTTCCATATTTCTGTAATTCCTTTATTTTCAATACTAGAACAAGTATTAACCTCAGGTATCCATTGGTTGTTTTTTTTAGGCATTAAATGAATTGCATTTTGATAACTGTTTTTTGCAATTTTTGCATTTTTCTCGTTCTCCCCATCACTTTTTGTGATAGCAATTCCATCTGCAAGTTCCATTATTCCTCTTTTAATTCCTTGTAATTCGTCTCCAGCACCTGCTAATATTAATAGCAAGAAAAAATCTACTATATGTTTTACATGTGTTTCAGACTGACCAACTCCAACAGTTTCTATTAAAATAACATCAAATCCTGCTTTCTCACATAGTAAAATAGATTCGTAGGATTGTTCTCCAACTCCTCCAAGTTCGCCTCTTGAAGGGCTTGGTCTAATGAATACGTTAGGTTCTTTACTAAGTTCTTCCATTCTTGTTTTGTCTCCAAGAATACTTCCTCCATTAATTTTAGAACTAGGATCAATTGTCAACACTGCAACACTAATGCCCATAGTGGATAAATGCTTGCCAAAAGTTTCAATAAATGTACTTTTTCCAACTCCAGGACTTCCCGTTATTCCAATTCTAAATGATTTATGATCGGATGGGGGTAATTTAGAAAGTGCAGAATAGACCAGAGCCTTATCTTCTTTTCTTTGGCTTTCTAGCAAGGTTATAGCTTGAGAAAGAATCGCTGGATTTGCATTGGAAATTCCATCAATAATCTCGGAAATATTTAGATTTTTCTTGGGTTGGTAAATATAGTTTTCGTTAAACTTCTTTATCATCTAGGTAAAGTTATAAATTTGTAGTTCAAATTCATATTTTGGAACTACACAGTATAAGTTATACAGATTTAACAACAAATCAATTTTTTGAATTGCTTAAATTAAGGATTAGTGTTTTTGTAGTAGAACAGAATTGTCCTTATCAAGAATTAGATGATCTAGATTTAATATCCAACCATTTTTTTGGTTCTTTAGATGGACAACTAATAGCCTTAGGAAGAGTCTACAAAGATTTAGATACTGTTTTTATTGGGAGGATTGCAGTTAAAAGTAACTGTAGAAAAAATGGTTATGCTAGAAAACTAATGGTATTTATATTAAAAGAAGTAAAAACTAAATTTCCAGGTATAACCATTGAACTATCTGCTCAAGAATATTTAATTAATTTTTACGCTTCCTTAGGTTTTGTTTCTCATGGAGAAACATATCTAGAAGATGGAATTCCACATATTAAGATGACATATTTTAATTAACTTAGAAATATGAAGAGTTCATTTTGTTTTATTCTCTTACTAATATCAATATTTACAGTCCATGCACAGGATACTCAAAAGAATCAACTCAATAAAAAAAATCAAAAAATAGGGGATTGGGTTGGTTACCATGAAGAAACCAACACTATTAGATATAATGGCAGTTTCGAAGATGACAAACCAGTTGGACTCTTTACTTATTATGCCAAAGAAGGTCATGTTTCGGCAAAAGTAAATTTCATTAACGATTCTCTTTCTTCCTCAGAAATGTATTACGACAATGGTTATGTGAAGGCAAAAGGGAAATTTATTA
>CAYREL010000031.1:0-8290 GCA_964423275.1 uncultured Flavobacteriales bacterium
AAGTCTGTAAGTTTTTCACAAAGATTGTGTCCTTTAGCAATTACTTTATCATGATGAGTTATTACTGCACCAACTGGAACTTCCTCATTTTCAAAAGCAATTTGAGCTTGCTTTAGAGCTTTTCGCATAAAGTATTCGTCACTATATACGTTCATTTGTCTGTTTATTTTCAAATTTAAACCAAATTTTCAATAGCTTTGTTGTCATTAAATATTAACGAACTAAAATCTAATTACTATGCCTTTTGAGTTACCACAATTAAACTACAGCCATGACGCTTTAGAGCCACACATTGATCACAAGACAATGGAAATACACCATGGGAAACACCATGCAGGTTATACTTCTAAATTAAATGCAGCTTTAGAGGGAACTGAACATGCAGAAAAATCTATTGAAGAATTAATGAAATCAATGGATATGAACAACAGCGCTTTAAGAAATAACGGTGGCGGTTATTTTAATCACTGTCTTTTTTGGAATTCAATGTCTCCAAATGCAGCAGGTATGCCATCAGGGACTTTAGCAGATTCTATTGATAGAGACTTTGGTTCTTTTGAAAACTTTAAGGATGCGTTTTCAAAAGCAGCAGCTACACAATTTGGTTCAGGATGGGCTTGGTTATGTGCTCACAGCGACGGCAAATTAGAAGTTTGTTCTACTCCAAATCAGGATAATCCTCTTATGCCAGGTGTTGGATGTGATGGAACTCCAATCTTAGGAATTGATGTTTGGGAACACGCCTATTACTTAAACTACCAGAACAGAAGACCAGATTATATTGAAGCATTTTTCAAGGTTGTTAACTGGGAAGAAGTTCAAAACAATTATGCTCATTAATTAACCCAATTAATGTAGAAAAATTAAGCCACTTTTTGTGGCTTTTTTGTTTTTTTAAACAAAGCATTTAGTACTATAGACCCTACAACAATCATTGAGCCTAGATAAAAGTTTAAGGTCATTACTTCAGAGTTTTTAAAAATTAAAAGTGCAAATATTATTGCGTAGATAGGCTCAAGGTTGACTGATAAATTGACCGTATATGGTTTTATAAACTTCATGACGTAAACTCCTAGAAGGAATGCAAAAGAAGTACACACAATACCTAAGACCATCAACCAAAATAATTGAAGGCTATTTAGTGAAAGCTGTTCTAAAACAATATCTCCATTTAAATAAAATAAAATACTTATCACCCAAAACCCTCCCATAAGTTCATAAAAAGAAATAATAGCTGAGTCATTTTCTTTCACAAGTACGCTATTTATGACAGAAAAAAAAGCAGCTAGAAAAGCGGAAATTAATGCTAGAAAAATTGCATTTAAATAATCAGGGTGGTTTTCAAAATTTAAATCATTGACAATTATGGAGACTCCAATAATTACTAAAATACCCGTAAATAATTCTTTATAATCAATCTTTTTTCGGTAAACAACCCATTCTGCAAAGGATGTGAAAAATGCTGTAGTTGACATAAAAACTAAGGCAATAGATACATTTGAAAGTGCAATTGCTTCAAAAAAGCAATACCAATGAAATGCAATTAAAACTCCATTTCCAAGAAGCTTGAAAAGTGTTTTTTTTGAAACTATAATACGTTGTTTTTTAATAAGAAGATAAAGTAGAAGAGTAGTCCACGCAATGAGCATTCTCCAGAACACAACTTCGCTTGTTGACAGTCCGCTTAATCCCAGAATTTTTCCAATAATGCCAGTGAAGCCCCAAATTAATATAGTGAAGTGGAGTATAAGGTGGTTTTTGTATTTTTCAATCAATTATTATTTTTTTATACTATTTAAAACTATGATTTTGTATTATAAATTTTAACAGAGACTCAAAACTATTAAAGTTTAATAAAGAAGATTTGTATTTTTTTATTTAATTGTGGTAATTTCTTTAACTTAGCCTCATATTACAATAATGAAAAAACTAAAAAAATTTCTTTATTTTCTTTCTTTCACAATAATTTTTGCTTCTTGTAAGAAAAGTGATCAAGTTGACTTGTCCTCCCTACAAACCTATCACCATGTTGCAATCCCTCTAGTAAGTGCAGAGATTGATGTTGAGGATATGTTAGAAAGAGACACTGGAGATATTATTAGCACAGGTACTGATGGAGAATTGTTCTTGGCTTACGTTACTCCCCCAACTTCAATAAACGCTTCTGAAATAGTTGAGATTCCAGAACAAAGTTTTAGTATTTCCGTTAATCCAGCAACTCAAAATCTGCCCTCACTTAATAATTCAATTAGTTATGGAGATACCAATATAAATACTTTTACTTTCCCATCTGGAGAGGAATTAACTTCCATTGAGTTTTCTCAAGGAATTTTAACTATAGATATTGTCAATAATTTAAGTCACCAGGTAGTTGTTAATATTACCATTCCGTCATTGGTGGATGATCAAGGAGGTTATTTTTCAGATATTCTATCAGCACCTGCCAATAATCCAGCAGTTACTCAAGCAAATCTTAGCAACTATATTTTTGATTTAACTAAAGGAAATATTGGATATAATGAGATGGTGGTCTATTTAGACGTAACTATCAATGGCTCAGGGAGCCCAATTAATACTACTGACGATCTTACTTTTTCATTTTCAATGGATAATTTAGAGTTTTCTACCATTCTGGGCGATATTAAATACCAGCAATTTGATTTAGGCTCCATCCCCTTGGAGATAGATATATTTAGTAACTCTGAGTCTGCGGTACAGTTTTTACTTACCAATCCAAAAATTGAGCACACTATTCAAAATAGTTTTGGTTTTACTGCCAATATGGGAATGCAATCCATGTATTATGAAGACCTTCAGGGAGTTTTTCTTGGAAATGTATTATACGATTCGGCTGCAGCTGGCAACCTTCAGCCAGCACCATTTTATTTCCCAACTATCCAGCAGCCCTCCAGTCAGGGAGATTCTGTAACATCTATTATTACTATGGACGCATCAAATAGTACTATCAACGAGTTAATTAATTCAACTCCAAAAAGTATTGTTAGTAATCCTGTGGTGGTGGTAAATGCTGATTCAACGATTACCAATAATAATTTTATTTCAAGTTCCAGTAAGATTTCTGTATCTACTGAAATTACTCTTCCTCTAGAAGGATATGCAGGAGGTTGGGTTATGGGAGATACAATTCCCTTTGATTTTAAAGTAGATGAGTTATTTAGCTCAGAGACTGACATTGACTCAGCTATAATTAAATTTTCTACTACCAATGGATGGCCAGTAGAGGTTAATTTTACTTTAGAGTTGTTAGATAGTAATATGAATTTATTGTCTTCTATTGCGGATGGGGAATTGGTTCTTCAATCAGCTACTTTGGATGCTAATGGAAAGGTTATAGACGATTCAGAACAAAAAGTAACATTACTTGGCTGCGATGAATCTTGCGTAGATAATTTAAACCAGACCAAGTTTGTGATTCTTCTTGTTACAGCAGGCACTTCTGATTTTGACAACCAGCAATCCGTAAAAATTTACAGCGATTATAAGTTACAATTGTCAATGGCATTACTAATCTCAGGGAGAATGTTTTAATGAGAAAAATTATTTTCATATGGTTTATTTTTCTTTTGACTAAAATTAATGCTCAGCAAGATTTTATATTGTACCATATGCCTTCTATTCCTCAGATTACTCAAGTTGATCCAGCTTCTTTTCCAGATTCAAAGTTGGATATAGGGTTGCCTATTATTTCTAGTGTATATGGTTCTGTCTTTAACACAGGTTTTTCTATAGGAGATATATTTTATCAAAATGCCGATGGTATTATGATGCCAGATGTCGACAATGCTATAGCAAAGATGTCATCGGAAAACTTTTTCATCCTTAATGGTAGTACAGATTTAATATTTGTTGGTTTTAAAGCAGGAAATAACTTCTTTTCTTTCAATGTTACTGAAAAGTTAGATTTCACTTTTAATTATCCAAGAGACTTGATTGTTCTAGCCATGGAGGGAAATGGCAATAAACTTCTTGGTAAAAGAGCTTCTTTAGATGGTCTTGGCTTTGATTTCACACATTGGAGAGAATATGCAATTCACTGGGTGCATGATGTCCATCATAAATTTTCTTATGGCGCAAGACTAAAGTATCTCTACGGAATGGAAAACTTCACTACTGACGTTAGTTATATGGGAATTGAAACCGATCAAAATACGCACGCGTTAAAATTTGATATGGCTTTTGATTTTAGGACTTCGGGCCTTCCGCAAGTAATGGTGGATGGTGATATCCCAGCAATTGGAGGACTGAATACCAACGATTCTTTGATGATGCAGCAGTCTGGTTTTTCAGAAGGATATATTAATAATTATCTATTTAATAGAAATAATCGTGGGCTAGGAATAGATTTAGGATTCAATTATCACCTAAGTGACAAATTGCTTTTAGAAGCGTCTGTTTTGGATTTAGGCTTTATCAACTGGAATAGTTATACTGCCAATTCTAAGCTAGAGGCTTGGAACTATGAATACGATGGCATTAGTAATCCAATTTCTATTTTTGGAGATGGTTCTAGTGTGGATTTTTTAAAAGAAGTATTGGAAGACTCCATTGAAGAAGATTTAAAAAATAATTATTCATATAACAATGAAAGTTATAGTACCGCTCTTCGAACAAAAATTTATGCATCTATGGAATATATTGTAGATCATAATAATTTTATTTCTTTGAGTCTATACTCATCATTTGTCAGAAGTAGATGGAGACGAGGAATGGGTGTAGCATACAATTACCACCTTGGTAATTTCCTTTCTGCAACAGCTTCTTATTCTATATACAATCGTAGTTACTCCAATGTTGGTTTTGGACTTTCAGTAAATCTTGGGCCAGTTGAAATTTATTGTTTAACAGATAATGTTCTTGCTTTTGGAACTCTAAACCCGAGGGATAACTTTCTCTCTGATGCGGCCTCTAGTATAAATATTGACACTAAGAAAGTTAGAAATGGTCAAATCCATTTTGGACTTAATTTAACTTTTGGAAGAGATAAGAAAGAAAAGCCTATTGACGAAGAAGATGAAAATAGGGCAAAATCAGTTTCTTCTGATAGTGAAAAAAGTAAGGAGTCTTCTGCAGATGCAAAAAAATCTGCTGATAGTGAGTCCAATACTCCAAAAAGAACCAACTATAATTCCAAAGGAGATTCTGATAAAAAACAAAAGCCTAAAAAGACCAAGAACTCCAAATCTTCTTACGATACAAAAACAGAGAAGAAAAAGAATACTAGAAAAGGGGAATTGAAAACAAAAGTGGAACAATCTGCTCCTAAAAGTAGCACAGTAAGAAAGGTTTCTAGAAAATTATAATTAAATCAACTTTTCTTCAATATTTATAACCTCTAATTTTTTTGTGTTTTGAGGTTTGAAAAATATAAAATTAGCATCTCCATTAATTTTTAGTTCTGTGGAATCTCCTTTTGTTTGAAATGGAGAAATTAAAATAGAATCTTTGAATCTAACTAGGTCGTTATTTTTCCCTTCTATAGAATGTCCTATTAAATAAACTGTATCTAGATGGAAGTTCTTAATTTTCAAGACCAATTCATTTTTATTATTGATATGTTTATTTGCTTTTATACCAATAGATGGAAAATAATTATTTCCAACTGAAGCACAATCATAGTTTAGAGGCTTAAGTAAAAAATCGTGATTTGAAGTATAGCTTGGAAGCAATTTTCTGACAGCTTTTGCATTATCAATAAGGTAGTCTAAATCAAATTTATAATCTAGAAATTCATATTTTAAAATAGTATTTAATGAATCAGAACTGGCACTATATTTCTTATAAATGCTAGTCAAGTATTCCTCTTTAGAGAACTTATTTAGAAACTTCTTGTAGTTAGCAACAAATAAATCATTATTGAAAAATTGTTTGGATAGGTAAGTCATTTTAAAATCATAAGAATTCTTATCGGAATATCCATATATAACATCATCTATTCCTTCTTCTATTCCTGCATAACAATCAAATGCAATGTGCTCTAACTTATTTGTTTTAGGGTTGTAATAAAAACGTTGATTGTGCCAATGGTAAGAATGCCTAATTTTTCCAATGTCATATAGTGCATAGAGTTTTGCTGTATAATTTAAATCAAAGATATCCTCTAAATTCCCATTAAATTCTTTGTATTTATTCATTAATTTAAATCCCTTTTCAAATTTTTTTTTAAGACTGTCTGACAAAAAAATACTTTTCTTTTGAAAAGGAATTATTTCAGAGGCTTCAAAAAATGGATACAAATTTTTATTCTTTGGATTGTTTAATCTTGTTTCCCATATTCCTTCTTCATTAAACTTAAGAATTGGTGCTTCCTTCTTATTATTGTGTTGGATTAATTCTTTGCTAAAGTGTTCTTCGTATGCATATATTCCTAAATTATTACCGTTCAAAGAAGCAGTTATAAAGCCATATCGTGTAGTTAAAATATTTTCGTCTCTAAAGATTTTGTGCATTATCCATTCTTTAAGGAAAGACCGTGTTTTTGGATGTTGGATAGAGAATGCTTTCATTCCTTTAAAATCTTTATCGCCTAAAATTTTAATTCTAAAAGACCATTTGTCTCCGCTAAGATGATCTACCCAGTCTCCTTTTAAACGGATTTTGATTGGAATTTCCTCTTTATTGTAGACAATAAGTCCTTGGAAGTATTTTTTTAAGGATTTTCCAATCACACCATTTTGAATTGCTTTGTCTCTATATTTAAAAAGCTTATCCAAATCTTTAGATTTAATTTGAATCCCTACATTTTCATTTTTGAATACTGGTCTTGTAGACTTATTTAACAACTCTATCTTTAAGTCGTCATAGTAAGCAGGGAGATTTTTTTCATTATGAATGAAAAACTTAATTTCTTTAGAATCTTCTACTACTACATATCTAAGATTGATCAACACCCATTGATTTTCTGTTTTTTTTGGTCGACTTCTTTTAATTACTAGAATATTTTTTTCTTCATCTACCAACTTTAAGTAGCCTCTTGTTTCACCAGTCTTTTCCCAAACAGAAATTGTTATCTCATTGCCTTTTTTCAAATTATTAAACTTATAACTAAGTGCATATGGATTTTTAGAGTCAATTTTGGCACTATAATTTCCTGATTTTGAACAGTCTTCAGATTGGGCTAAAGAATTGGATACGTATTCTAAATTTTTAGAAATAAAATAGTTGCCTTCCACTTTTTCCATGTCGAATAATAATGGGTGTTTATTATTCTCTTTACAACTAAATGCACAGACCAAAAAAACTAATAGAGTCAGGTATATTTTGATAATTTTTCTCAACATTTTGTAATAAAATTAGTTTTTTTATCTAAATCATTATTTTACTAAACTATTGCTGGTGTGAATCAATACCTTAATAATACGCAGCTGAGGTTATCAATAATATTTTATTTGCAAAAGAAATATTTGTGAAATACACTTCAATTTTTCTTTGATTTTTTCTGTTACTTGTGTTAAAACAACTCTGTTGTCCTTGGGTTTTTATTCATTAATTTTGTGGTATATTTTTATTTTATATATTTGAATAAACCACAAAATAATTTTATTGTCCAATCTACTTAAATACCGCTGTTATAAAGAAACTTTTTTTTTAGATTACCTCCCAGATGAGTTTTTTATTAATTTAGAAAAAAAACCCAGAATAGAATATCGAAAACTAAGAGAGAATTATCAAATAATAGAAAGTAAATCTTTGCAAATACTTACTTTGCAGCAGGATATAAGAATAAAGCAGCTACTAGTTAAAAAACTTAAAAAACAAATTACACCTTCTAAATCAAAGGATTCCTTTCTAGATAAGATGAATTTAGCAAAAGAAAATTTAGAAGATATAATTAATAATTACCAATTTTCAATTTCTATTGGCTTAAGAATCCACAAAACAAAAACTAAAATTCAATCCAATCCCAAATTTTATTTAAGAGTTACTGCTTTTGACAAAAGATTCAAAAATATTTACATCGGCTCACATGAAAAAATCAAGACTATGCTAGCTAAAATTTATAATAAGTCTTACAATAATTTAAATACTGAAGAGCTTAAGGTTGAGCTTAAAGTACTTTATTCGGTCTATATAAGAAATTATATTTTTAAAAACACATGGGATAAATTTTTTGAGTCTAAACACTCTTTAAAAGATATAGAGCTTTGGAGTAGTGAAATAGGTAATGAAATTTATAGATGGTAAATTTTAAATAATGCAAAAAATAAAACTAATATGGGATTTCAATGGTGTAGATTCACTAAAGATTGCTCAGCATTTCAATATTCACTTA
>CAYREL010000032.1:0-8163 GCA_964423275.1 uncultured Flavobacteriales bacterium
TAATGAGAACCAAGCACAGGGAAGAATTAGATACTTTAAAAGCTGGAAAATTAACGGAAGAGGTAACAGATTTAATCAAGAAGGTTGTCGCAGAAATGTCTAAAAATTACGAAGCATAATTTACAATGGCTAACTTAAAAGAAATACGAACTAGAATTACTTCTGTAGAGTCAACTATGCAAATAACATCTGCTATGAAAATGGTTTCTGCAGCAAAATTCAAAAGAGCTCAGGATGCGATAATTCAAATGAGACCTTTTGCAAAAAAGTTCAATGATATTCTTTTAAATGTTTCTTCTACAGTTGGAGAAACAGAACATCCAATGATGCGAGATGATAAGGGCAAAAAAATACTGCTAATTGCCATATCATCCAATAGGGGCTTATGCGGCGGGTTCAATAATAACGTTGTTAAAGAGATAAAAAAAACAATTAAAGAAAACCCTGAGAACGAATACAGTATTTTAACAATTGGTAAAAAAGTTTTTGATGCTTTTAAAAAGACAGAGTTATTAAATAGTAATGAGACACTACCTACAGATGCACAAACTATCTGGGACGATTTAAGTTATGAAAACTCTATTTCTATTACCCATAAGCTGATGTCAGCTTTTGAAAATAATGTTTTTGACAAAGCTTCTTTAGTGTACAATTCTTTTAAAAATGCTGCTGTTCAAATTACAGTCAATGAGCCATTTTTGCCAGTTGTTCCAGTCCAATATGAAAAAGAAAGTCCAGTAGATTATATTTTTGAGCCAGATCAAGAAGAAATTCTTAAAGAACTCATTCCAAGTTCATTAAAAATACAACTTTATAAAGCTCTTTTAGATTCCTTTGCCTCTGAACATGGGGCTAGAATGACAGCAATGCATAAAGCCACTGATAATGCCAACGAAATGAAAAACGATTTAAAGTTATTTTATAATAAAGCTAGACAAGCAGCTATTACCAACGAAATACTTGAAATTGTTGCTGGTGCCGAGGCTCTAGGAGGATAAATTACTACAATCTTAATTTTTAAAATCCTTTTGCATAAATTTACTTTTGATGCATTGGTTTTACTCTTCTTTAAAAAACAGATTTTACGTTTCTATACTTGCTTTAGTGGCACTTTCTTTAGTGGTTATTGGAGCTACAACATTTTATTTTTTTAAAGAACAAAACGACCAATATCATTTTCAAAGAATCCAAAGAAAGGAAAAGACTATAAATTCTTCATTGCAGTATTTTTTAAATGAACTAGAACCTGCAACCATGAGTGAGTTTATTACAAAAGACTTTGATTACAAGCTTAAAGAAATAGCAGATGTTAATAATCTACCAATTGTAATTTTTAATTTATCTGGTAAAATATTAATTACTTCCATAGACACCCTTTTTCAGGAGCGATATTCTAGAGATTTAAGTAAAGAGTTATTATTAAAACTAGATCAATCAAAAAATGGGAGGTTAGTTGAAAGATTAAGTACTCAAGATATTAACTCTTACTCTTTTGCCTTTAATAAGAAAAATCAAAAAATGGGCATAATTAATATCCCATACCATCCTTCAGATTACAACAATAAAACAGAACTGTGGGATTTTTTAAAAAGGTTGCTTACCATTTTTTTATTGCTTTTTATTGGCGCAGTCATCTTAGCATATTTACTTTCTACCTACATCACCAAATCAATTGCATCTATTAGTTCAAAAATTAAAGGGTTAGAAATTGGCGAAAACAATGAAAGACTTTCATGGGAGAATAACGATGAAATTGGAGTTTTAGTAAATGCTTACAACGAAATGCTTAATAAGCTAGAACTAAGTAAAGAAAAATTAGCCCAAAACCAGCGTCAAATAGCATGGAGAGAAATGGCGAAACAAGTTGCGCATGAAATCAAAAACCCATTGACCCCTATGAAGTTAAGTATTCAACATTTGGGTAGGGCATTAGACTTATCCAAAGGAGAGAATCGGAACACCTTGAAAGATTTTCAGGAAAAAATGCTTCAGCAAATCCGAATATTGACTGAAATAGCAGATGAGTTTTCTAATTACGCCGAGCTTCCAAAAGGAAAAATGCAGGAATTAGATTTAATAGAAATCATCCATAAAATCATAAACTTATTTAAGCATGAAGAAAGTGTAAAATTTAATGTGCATTTTCAAAAGTATAGTTCTTTTAGATTAATTGGTGACGAAAATCAGCTTATTAGACTCTTTAATAATTTAATTCAAAACAGCTTGCAAGCAATGGACCACAACGGCCATATTGAAATAAATCTCTTTCAAGAAGAGAACAAAATTAGAGTATCTTTTATTGATAGTGGGCCAGGTATTCCAAAAGAGATTCAGGACAAAATATTTGAACCAAAATTCACCACGAAAACAAAAGGGAAAGGTCTTGGCTTAGCTCTAGCTTGGCAAATAATTTTGAATCACAGTGGTAAAATTAGCTTGGTAAAAGAGCGAGTTATGGGTGCTGAATTCAAAATAAGTTTTAAAAAATCATGAGTCAAAGAATTGAAGGATTATTTCTCAGAGCTACTAAAATTAAGCACAATTCAATAATTGTAGACTTATTGACTAGGCAATACGGAAGATCAACTTTTGTTTTTACAATTAGCACCAAAAAAAATCAGGGATTTTTATTTCAACCTTTTCATTTCATCGAGTTTAGCGCTGCCTACAATCCAGAAAAAAAAGTAAATCGGGCAAATAATGTAGAAATTAAATTCCCCATTATTGATATTTTAAGCGACATCCGAAAAACAGGCTATGCACTTTTACTGACCGAGATTTTAAATAAAGTTTTTCATACGGAAGAAAAAAATGAAAAACTTTTTGTAGAACTAGAGAAAATGATTATTTCTTTTGAACATAGACCTTTTAATGCTGTATTTGGACTTTTTTTCATTAAGGAAATTTTAATTCATTTTGGTGTACAGCCAATTAATAATTTTGGAGTTGAAAACCCTTATTTTAGTCTTTCGGATGGTAAATTCACCAATAAATCTAATTTTAGCAACGAAGACAACTTTCCCCATCAATTATTAAATAAATTATTAGGCACGAATATTGATAATATATTTCTTTTTAAAATTAATTCTACAAACAGAAGATTAATTATGGATTTATTTTTGAAGTATATGTCCTATCATGAGATATTAAATACAGACAAGTTAAATTCCATTAAGATTTTACAATCTCTTTACGATTGAGTAATTTATTCAAAGCATATTTCTTTTTAATTTTCCTATTTTCAACTGCTTATTACACAAGCCAGAAAATTACTTTTGTTAATGAATTTGGCAATGAATTAAAATCTAAGAAAGTAATATTTCAAAACCAGTTTAGAAAAGACACCTTTACTACCAATAGAAATGGGGCTATTCAATTAAAATCAATAAATAATTACGATACTATTTCAATTAATTTTTCTGGAAAAATTTACAAAAAAAGTCAGCTAGAGCTGATCGAGAAAAACTTTCTATTTCAGATTCCCAATAACAAAGACAAATCTCTTCCAGTTTTTGTCACTAGTACCTTTAGCTCCACACAATTACCAACTGCCATGAAAGAGTTAAATCATCAAGTTGTTAAATCCGATGAGATATTAAATTCAAATGCATCAACAGGAGCAGAACTTTTGACATTAGTAGATGGAGTAACTATCCAAAAAACCAGTTTTGCTGGAGGTAGCCCAATTATAAGAGGATTTGAAGCTAATAGAATACTTTTGATGGTGGATGGTGTTAGAATGAATAATGCAATTTATCGAGGTGGTCATTTACAAAACAGCATTACTGTTGATCCTTTTATTTTAGAGAGTTGTGATGTGATTTTTGGTCCTTCTGCAGTTTCTTATGGTAGTGATGCTATTGGTGGAGTTATTCATTATAAAACTAAAGATCCTAATTTGTTAAATACAAACGACACTTCCAGTTTTACTGGATTGTATTTTGCTAGATATAATAGCGCAACCAACGAGCTGTCCAACCATATTAATTTTAATTTATCAGCAGAAAATTTAGCATCTTTAACATCCATAACCTATAAAAAATTTGGAGATGTCTCCATGGGGAAAAACAGGGTTCATGGCTTTCAAAACTGGGGGTTACATAATTTTTATTCAGAATTTAATAATTTTCAAGACACAATGATTGCCAATTCCAATCCATCTATCCAAAGAGGAGTTGGATTCAATCAAATTGATTTAACTAATAAAATTCTTTTTAAATTAAATGAAACTTCTAAATTAATTATCAACTCTCAATTTAGCTCTTCTTCCAATCTTCAAAGGTTGGACCAGCTCAACAACATAACTTTAAATAATCTTCCGGAATATGCTCAGTGGAATTATGGCCCACAACAAAGACTTTTGAATTCTATCGCTTTTTCTTCTTCTTTTTCTTCTGTTTTATTTGATGATATTAGAGCTGTTTTTTCTCACCAGTATATTCAGGAGTCTAGAGTCACAAGAAGATTTAATAGTTTTTTTCAAAAAAATTCTGTGGAGAAAGTTAATGTGCTTGGGTCTAATATTCAGTTTTCAAAATCTATTGGGTCAAATTCAAAACTAGATTACGGAACGGAGATATACTACAATACTGTTGATAGTAGAGCTTATGAACTTAATCTTTTAGACAGCTCCACTTCTTTTATAGATTCAAGATATCCTAACGGAGGAAGTAATACTTTTTTCCCTGCTATTTATGGCAGTTGCAATCTGAAAAAAAATAGACTTTCGATAATTGGGGGAGTCAGATATACCTGGAATCACGCCTCTGCTATATTTAATGATAATATTTTAGATTTTTTGTCGGATGGGTTTGAAATTAAAAGACACTCACTAAGCGGTTCACTTGGCACTTATTTTTATCCAAATGAAACCACAAAAATATTTTTGGATTTAAGTACTGGTTTTAGAGCTCCAAATATTGACGATTTAGGAAAAGTATTTATTAAAGATCAATTTTTAACAGTTCCTAATAGCCAGTTGGTTCCGGAATATGCTTATAATTTTTCGTTGGGAATCAGTAAGAAAATAGATTTTAAAAATATTCAATTTAGTTTTTCTTCCTCTTCTTTTTTCACAATTTTGGACAATGTAATTACCAAACAAAGCTTAGAAATTAATGGCTCTAGCATAATTTATTACGATAGCAATTACTATGAAATTTTAACAAATCAAAATAGTGAAAGTGGAATAGTTTATGGGTTAAGCGGGTCACTCTCTATTGCTTTTTTAAAAAATATAAAGTTACATTCTAGTCTTTGTTATACCAGAGGGCTTCTTAAAAACACACAAGTTCCCATGAATCATATTCCCCCTTTATTTGGCAAACTAAATTTGAATTATACTTTTAAAAAACTTGAATTTCAAATATTAAATAATTTTAATGCAGAAAAAATTAATAAACTATTTGGACAAGGGAACACAGATAATCCCCAAGAAGCTTCGCCAATGGGTTACCCTAGTTGGTGGGTTATAAATACTCAAGTTAGGTACCAATACAGAGAATCTTTAAATCTGTCTTTAGGAATGTATAATTTATTGGATGTTCATTACAAGACCTTTGCATCTGGAATTAGTGCACCGGGTAGAAGTTTAATGGTATCTGCTAAATTATCTTTTTAGGATAATTTCTTTTTTATAATCAAGTGGAGCAACACTAGAATTCTTTTTGGTTGAAATTACCACAGAAGTTTCCAATTGAGCTATCTCTTCAATATTCCCTAATTTATCTTCCAGCAATTTTTCAAAAGATGGAATATCGATGGTAATTATTCTTAGTTGATAATCAAATTTCCCAGTAAGTTGAAGACACTCTCTTACCTCTTTAATTTCTTTAATTTGTTTTAAAAAATTAGAAACTGCTGCAGTTTTCTGACGAACAAGAGATAAGTGAACCAAAGCTGTAAATCCCAATCCTAGCTTCGAATGATTTACAGTCGCGTGATAGCTTGAAATTACCTGAGATTTCTCCAATTTCTGTACTCTTCCTAAAGTTGGAGCAGCAGAAAGACCTATAATCTTACTAAGTTCAATATTGGTAATCTTACTATTTTTTTGAAGAGCTTCTAATATCTTGAGGTCAATTACATCCAGCTTCATTAGTGTAGTTTTGAAATAAAATTACACTTAATTAGCTTTTAACAAAATTTTGTTTCAAAATAATTTATAAATAGTTGGTCTTGAAGGGGATGCGTCGTTTTCTATATTGGCCATAGAAAGATTTAAAAGATAAATCCCATCATTAACATAATCAGGAATTCCAATAAGTTCTGTGATGGTTCTTTTTTTATCTAGTTCCTTGGGATAATTCCAAAATGCTTTATGTGCCAATAGCTTTCCATTGTCAAACTCCTTGTCCACAGATGGCTGGTCAATTAGCAAATGAACAATCCCACAGTCTCTTATGTAAGTTGCTGTTTCTTCGGATAGGTAAGGCCAATTAGTATTGTTATAGGTCTTTTCATTTAGTTGGCTATAGCTGCTCTGTGTTCTTAAAATAAGAGATTGAATATTTGGCTTTATTTTATCTTTAATTTGATCTATTCCAATAAAATAATCCCCAGCTTTAATTCCACTTTCCATATCAGAATTTGCTTTTTGAGGCCTGATTGTAATTAACTGTGCTGAAAAATGATACTTACTAAGTATATTATTTACAAAAACTTCTTGATTGGATATATGGCCAACAGATTCTGTATGTGTCATGTTACCATGAGGATTAATAAGTAATTCTTTAAAATTCACACTCCCACCTTGATTCACACTCCCAAGAAAGTCTCCATTTTTAATAACTTTTATTTGAATTTCATCAACATACCAAGCTTTGAAGCTATTTTTAACTTTAGAGGTTAGAGACAAATCAATTGGGCGAGTTAGATCTGCTTTTTTTTTCTCGTTATTTACAACTAATTCAATTATCATTCTTTTAAAATAAATAATTCTCTTGAAACATACTCAGATAACAACCATTTTTCTGGATTCATAGAAATAATATTATTAGAACAGATAAGGATTTCATCTTTTAAAAATATATTTAATTTACTTTCAATTACCTCTTTTATAGGCTGGGGGACAATACTAAATATATCATCTTTATCCAAGCCATTTAAGGTTCTTAACCCTAGCATTATTTTCTCATTCACTAAATCGTAAGGGGATAAGACTTCTTGTTCAAAATAGGGGATACCAGCTTTCATATTTTTTATGTAAAGCCTATTATTGGAGATATTCCATCTTCTTGTATTATTACTAAAGGAATGTGCACCAGGGCCTAAACCAATGTAGGAAGACTGGTTCCAGTAATTGGAATTATGAAATGATTCCTTTCCTTGAACTGCAAAATTAGAGATCTCGTAATGTTTGTAATTTTTAGATTTCAATTTTTCAGAAATCCACAGAAACTCCTCTTGACTAACGTCATCTTCAATTCTTTTTATTTCCCTCTTTTTTTCTAAATGCCCAAAATAAGTTCCATCTTCAATGGTTAAGTGATAACAAGATAAGTGAGTTGGATTGAACTTTAAAATTTCTAATAATTCAGACTTATAGTCTCTTGATAAATTTTTGGGAGTTCCATAAATAAAATCAAGACTTATATTTTCAAATCCTGCATCTTTAGCATTATTTAACCCATTTATAACTTGGTTAGTATCGTGACTTCTATTCATCCATTTTAGGATATTGTTATTCATGGATTGAATGCCAATACTCAGTCTATTAATACCAATTTCTTTGTAAAAACCTAGTTTTTCACTAATTAGATCTTCGGGATTAATTTCTATGGTGATTTCTTTTATGTCGCCAATAGATATCTTTTTTTCTAATCCATTAAAAATCGTCTCCAGTTCTAAATTAGTCATTAATGAAGGTGTACCTCCACCAATGTATACGCTATCAATTTCTTTTGAAAACTCACTTTCTCGAACGTCCATTTCTTTAACGATGCAGTCAATCATTTCATTCTTTGAGTTCACGGACGTGCTAAAATGAAAATCACAATAGTGACAAGCCTGCTTGCAATAGGGGATATGTATATAAATGCCACTCATCTATTTTTATATATCTTGGAGTCTTTAAAGTTAAATTAAGAAGATAATAATTGTAAATTTACTTTAATCTTTGGTTATGATTACAGGAATTTTAAATAGTGTTGTACAGTTAGATTT
>CAYREL010000033.1:0-6012 GCA_964423275.1 uncultured Flavobacteriales bacterium
AGGAAATATCCTGAGCTCTTGTTTCTTCTGCTTTAGCAGAAATATCCCATTCGTTATCCTGAACAAGATATATTATAGGTAGTTTTTTTAAAACCGCCATTTGAAATGCCTCAGATACTTCTCCTTCAGTACAAGATGCATCTCCAAGGGAACAAACTACAATAGGAGCATCCTCATTATGTTTGGACAAACCAACTTCCTCTTTATATTTTAATCCCATTGCAGCCCCGGTTGCAGGTATAGCCTGCATTCCTGTTGCAGAAGATTGATGGGGTATTTTAGGAAGTTCTGGGTTATTTAAACTAGGATGGGAATAATAAGTTTTGCCGCCTGAAAAAGGATCTTTAGATTTAGCCAGTAGCTGAAGCATAAGGTCATATGGCTCTAACCCAATAGATAAAAGCATAGAATCATCTCTGTAATATGGATATAAAAAATCATTTTTTTTTAATTGAATACCGGCAGCAATTTGAATGACCTCATGACCTTTAGAAGTAGCATGGACATATTTTGAAGTAATGGATTTTTCTCGCTCAAAGAGTGCACTCATTGATCGAGAAAGAGATATTAAATTGTAAGCTTTAGCTAAAATAGATTTATCCATCGGTTTAATTGATGAATCAAATATACAAATTAAAATATTTAAGAGATTAAAACAAATTAAAACAAATTAAATTCTAAATTTTAATAATTAATTAAAATTAAAAATTCTTATTAAGTTTAAATAAGAAATTAAATTCTTAATAATTTACAATAATTAATTGACTATAATTTGTTGCCATTATAAGAAGCAAAATTTGAAAAAAACATTAGATTTGTATTCAAAATTATTCTAATGGAAGAACGGAGCCTTCTCATAAAAAAATACATATTTCCTGCCATAGTAATTTTACTTGGGCTTTTATTATTGAATACTGCCCTATTTAGTGGCACAGGAAGTATTAACCAATCTGGCACATTCCTAATGGGCGCTATTGTTGTGCTTTTAATGGGAGTTGTTACAGTTCTCTACATTAAAGAAATCATTGGCAAGGATACTCATTTGAAAATTTTAATTGTACTACTCATTAGCTGCTTGTTTTTGGGCTATTCTACCTATAATTCTATCTCTACTACCATAGCTCAAATTGAGCTAAAAAAAGAAATTGATGCCAATATCAAGCAAGGCTTAAGAGATATTGAAATAGCACAGTTGGAATACAAAAAAAAATACGGTTGGTATAGCGATAATTTTGAGGAACTTAAAAGATTCTTAGAACAAGATAGTGTTTACTCTATAAGTACAATGGGAGTTGTCCCAGACTATAAAATCACTGCTGAACATGCCGAAATTCTTGGATACGACGCAATACTTGATTACATCCAATTAGAATCCTACGATGAAAAAGAAGCTTTAATATGTGGACTTTTAACAAAAGACACATCCTGGATAAATGTTTTAGAAAAATTATTCCCTTCAACTTCAGACTCTATAAACAATAGATTGTATGATTTTAAAGTTGAAAACTTAGACCTGGTTCCTATGTCCGATAAAAAATATTTTAAAATGTACGCTGGAATACTAGAGTCTAGTGACGATATTTCGTTTGAAATAATTAATTACAAAAAAGAAAATCCATATGAATTTGTATCCTCCTATTTAATTGACTTTAATGGGAATGATACAGCTTATTACAACAAGGATATCAAAGGATTGATCGTTAAAGATTCAATACCCCAATTACCACAATTCAAGATAGGAGATAACATTATTTCCATAGATTCAATATCCTGTAATAGACCGTCTGAATTCCTAGAGGTTCTAAAAAACAAGAAAAAAGACACTATTTTATTCCATATTATTAGATCCAATAAAGAATTAAAAATTAAACTAACTCAAAAAGATATTATTTCAAGACCGTCCAGATCCTATTGGACAGACTTTGAAGATGTATTATCTTATAACCTTCAACCGCCACTTTATAATCCTGGGCTTTTTGATCCTTTTTACATTGGCAAAGACTTTATATCCAAAGAAGATGAATTTTCTAGTTCAAGTCTTAAAATTTCAAATTTTAAACTTATGATAAAAAATAGATCTATGGACTCTACTAAAATTTCTTTTGAAATTTTCAAAGGGGACAAAATAAATTTTGAAAATCTCAATGAAGATTCTGAAGATTACTTTTACTTACTGTCCAAAGTTGGAACACCAGTATTTACCGCATTTGACCCCTCTCCATACGACCCACTTAACGAAAGAGACACTCTAACAACTGGCTCTTTAACTGAAGTAAAAACTAGTGGGAATTGGAAATAACCCCACATTTTGAAATACTCTCCTTCGGACACATATATATTTGAAAACAATTTTTTTAGAATTTCAGAATCTGGATTTTGGAAACTGACCAAAGAGTCTGAAATTAAAGCAAGTTCTAAAATTGAAAATATTTATATAGACAGTCCATACTTTACTTTAATCCCAAATGAATTAGCTAGCCACATTCCCTTAGAAGAGAAAAAAAAATTTATTTCGAATCAAGAAATGAATCTAAACTATTTAGAAGACAAAATATCCAAGTATCAAACTATGATTTTTTGGGGGATTGATAAAGAAATTCTGAGCGCAATTAAAAAAAAATTCCCAACTGTAAACTTGAAACATTTTTGTGAATCAATAACATTGTCTTCAAATTTTGATTTTAAGTTGAAGTATTTTCTTGGTGAAAAATGTATTTACATAGCATCTTTTAACAATAAAAAACTAATCTTGGTCAATAGATATAAAATTGAAAATAGTGAAGATTCACTTTACTTCCTGCTAAGTGTTATTAAAGAATCAAAATTCATAAACGAACCTTTTAATATTGAACATTGCGGAATTGAAGACAAGAAGTTAGCTTCCAAAATAAAAGATGTTTTTCCAAATGTAGAAATAGAATACGACCAACAATCCAACTTTAAAAATTTGTAATTTGAGAATTATTTCAGGAAAATTTAAATCTATTCATATTCCATTTAACAAAAGCATAAAAGCTAGACCCACAACAAGTTCAGCAAAAGAGGCTTTATTCAACATCTTGGAAAACAAAGATATTTTAACTGGCTCTGAAGTGTTAGACTTATTTTCTGGAACTGGGAGCATTGCTTATGAATTTATTTCTAGAGGTGCTAAATCAGTCACTTGTGTAGATAAACAAATAAATTCCATCAAATTCATTCGTTCAATAGCGACTAAACATGCTATGAACATCACCACTTACAGAGCAGATGCATTAAAATACGTTTTAAAAAGCAGAAAGAAAAGCTTGGATATAATATTTGCAGATCCTCCATATGATCTAGAAAATATTGGAGAAATTCCAGAACTTATTTTAAATAGTGGAATTCTAAAAAAAAATGGCTTACTTATTTTTGAACACGGGAGAGACGTTAATTTTCAAGAATCCACTAACTTTATTGATAAAAGAACGTATAGCAATGTTAACTTTTCTTTTTTTAAAATAACAAGTGAAAAATAAAATTGGAATATTTCCAGGATCATTTGATCCAATAACATCTGGACACAGACACATTATTGTAAATGCCTCTAGACTAGTAGATGTCTTGGTAGTAGGAATTGGAGATAACTCCTCCAAAAAAAGCTTCTATTCATTGGAAAATAGAGAAGAATGGGTCAAAAACACTTTTAAGAGTTACGATAATATTTTAGTCAAAATATACAGCGGACTAACAATAAATTTTGCAGAAAAAGAAAATGCAGAATTTATTTTTAGAGGACTTAGATCTTCTTTAGACTATGAATACGAAAAACAAATAGCTGAAACAAATTCAGTGATGAATAAAAAAATTGAAACTATTTTCTTACTATCAGACAAGAAATATGGAATGATTTCTTCTTCAATTGTCAGAGAAATCATAAAAAACAATGGAGACATTAATGATTTTGTTCCAAAAGAAGTGAAAATTTCTTAGCCATGAATAGGCTTATAACATCACTTTTTTTTATCTTTTTTGGGGTAAAATTAGCTCTATGCACCAGCATTAGCATCTATGCGCCAGCTTATAAAAATCAATCTATTACCTGGAAAAAAAAGATTGATTACATAACCAATTTAAAAGAAATAATTGCCCATGAAATTATAGACTCAAGTGGTTATGTAAAATTATATTTCGATTTCAATGAAAGTGAACTTACAGAGATTTCAATTGGAAGGTCTCATAGTATGCTATATGTTGACACTTCAGACTACGAATACAATCTTTATTTTCCTGAAGACACTCTTATTGATCAAGCCTCTCTTAAAAAATCAGAAGTTCAAATTGTATTTTTAAATCTAGAGATGGATAATATCAATAGTTTGATTTTAGATTTCAATAATCAATTGGATTACTTTCTTTATGGCGACACTAGTAAGATTATTAGAATGGCTAAGCACAGCAATGAATTCCAAGACAGTCTTAATAATTTTAAAATATTACTTAGCAATCGATATAAAACTAAAAAAATAAAATATTTACATAACTATATAAGATACGAAATTGCAATTCTAGAACAGCTCGCTCACCAAAATAAGGGGGGTTATTTCAAGGCATATCTATATGAGAATTATTTAAAAAGAAATAAAATAAATTACAAAAACGATGCCTACATGCAATTTTTTAATCTTTTTTATAGCGATGTTTTTAAAATTGGAGGTATTGAACTTAACGATCAAATAAAGTTTGCAATTAATAACTATAATGAATTGCAAAAACTAGTTGAAATTATCCAGTCTTGTAAATATTTTTCATCTTCCCAAATTTCAGAACTCGCAATAATTAAAGGACTTTTTGACGCATATAACTCACCAAGCTATGTGCCAGAAAACATCTTATCATTTTTAAAAAAAATTTCCGTTGAAAGCAAATGGCAAGAACACAAAATATTGGCAAGTAACTGTATTAAAGAACTTACCAAATTCAATATTGGTTCTCCATGCCCTGAGCTAATTGTTGAGGATCAAAACAACGAAAAAATAGAAATTCATGAATTAAAAGGCAAATATACTTACGTTAATTTTTTTGCGACTTGGAATTATAAGAGTCTCCATGAAATGGAAATTATTAAACAATTTATAGAAAATTACAGTTTTGTAAATTATATTTCAGTTAACCTCGATAATAATGAAGAGGTATACAAGAGCTTTATAAGATCAAATTTAAACTATCAATGGCCTATTTGCTATCCATTAAACAAGCAAAAAATAGTTGATGATTTTCAATTAGACCATCTTCCAAGCCATCTTTTAATGGATCCAGATGGAAATATTTCTCAATTCCCTGCCCTTCCTCCTAGCCCACTTTCAAAAGGTTATAATAGTACAACTATTGACAAAACGTTTTTCACAATTGAAAAAAACACTAGAGTGAAAGAATCATTTAAAATTGGAAATAAAAACTAAATAAGTAAAGAATTCCAAACTTCCTTTATCGACTTATAGGAATCATTAGACTTTAAAATAGATTCCTTCAAAGAAAGCCATTCTACTTTTTCAATACCTTCCTCAGCTTGTGGAAAAACATTTTTAGAACCAGAATAACTCATTTCGTACCAATGGGTTCTTTTTATAATTTTTTTAGAATTTTCAGTATAGGTGTGGAAAGAAATATAAATTAGTTTCTCGATTTTAAGTGAGGTATCTATGCCACATTCTTCCTTAACTTCTCTTAGAGCAGCTGTTTCAAAATCCTCTAGATATTCTAATTTTCCTTTAGGAAGATCCCAAATTCCATTTCTATAAATCCAAAGGAAGTTTCCATTCCTTATTACAATTCCGCCAGATGCTTCTACAAATTTACAATCAGAATACCAACTTTGTATACTTTTAAAAGGGTTACTCGTGATATAATTAAAATGAAACTTCTTAATTTTATTATACTTAGAAACTTCAGAAAGGTGATTTATATTTATGGAATTTGTAATACTTTTTTTTGTAGAGAAAATGATCTCATTTTTGTTATCAAAAACTTTATAAATTTGCACAATGAATA
>CAYREL010000033.1:6022-8053 GCA_964423275.1 uncultured Flavobacteriales bacterium
AATGGGCATCAGGATGGAATTCTCCAATTTATTGTGACAACAGAAAAATACTTGCGTATCCAAAGATTAGAGAATTTATTAAAAATGAATTTATTAGCTTAATTAAAGAATTTGACACACCAACCTGCATAGCAGGAGTTGCTACTGGAGGCATTGCAATTGGAGCAATTGTTGCTGAAGAACTAGGACTTCCATTTTGTTATGTTCGCTCTGAATCAAAATCTCATGGAATGAAAAATAATATTGAGGGAGATTTAAAGCTTGAGGACAAAGTTTTTGTAATTGAAGATCTAATTTCATCTGGGAAAAGCAGCATCAAAGCAGTAAGAGATTTAAAGGAATTTGGTGTTGAAATTTCCGGTCTTGGAGCAATTTTTACATATGGCTTTGAAGTTTCTGAAAATAACTTCCTAGAAGAATCTTGTTCATTTAAAACATTGTCTAACTATTCTGTTTTACTTGACACTGCATTAGAAAATAATTATATTTCTAATGAAGAACTTGAGACATTAGTTAAATGGAGAAATTCTCCTTCCACCTGGACTCCAAATGCTTAAAATAAAAAGTGAAGAGTTTACTTTTAATGGTAAACAAGCAGACTGTATGGTTTTTCTTTCAGACTTGAACAATTACAAAAATCTTTTTCCAAAAGATAAAATTAAGAATTGGAAATCTGAAGAAGACTATTGTGAGTTTAATCTACAAAATGCTTACACTTTAGATATTTTCAAAGAATCTGTTACAAAAAATATTGTTTTTTTAAAAAGCGGAGGCAAATCCCCATTTTCCTTTGAAATTAAAATAGAAATTAATGAGAAAAGCAACAATATTTGTTCTGCTCACATTGAAAGTGAAGCAAATGTAAGTGCAATTCTAAAAACAATTATTGGAAAGCCTCTAAACGAATTATTTAACCATATGGCTTCTAAAATTGAAGAGTCTATTACAAAAGACTAACCTCTTTCATCTCAAAAGACTTTTTATCTCCATTCTCTAGCTCTAAAACCATTTTACCAAAAGAATCTACTTCAATTAATTTTCCTTTAAAATTGATTTTATTTTTTTCATAGTTATTCCATTGGTTATAATTGAAAAGAAAGCTGTGGTATTGAAGGTCTATTTCAAAAAAATCAAAATTTCTAAGTCTAGTAAATTGAGTATTTAATGCGGAACAAAGAGACTTCAAAATTGAATTTAAATTGTAGACTTTAGAGGTTAGATTTTTAAGACTTATAACATTCTTTTCTCCAAAAAAAACAACCTGGTTAACATTAAGACCAATTCCAATTATCGAGGAAGATAATTTCTCATTTTTCCATTGATTCTCAATTAAAACACCTGCTATCTTACTACCGTTTGTCAATATATCGTTGGGCCATTTAATGGAGACTTTAATTCCTGTGATTTTTTCAACACATTCTCTAATTGCCAAAGCAATAGCTTTGCTTAAGAAGAAAATATTTTCAGAATTCAAAAAAGAAGAATCAAAATAAATACTAATCAATAAGTTCAATCCTTTGTCGGATTTCCACAAAGAAGATCTTTGACCTTTTCCATGTGTCTGAAAGTCTGCCATTATTACAGTTCCAAAACTAATTTTAGTTTCTTTGACCAGTTTGGCAGTATAATTGTTAGTAGAATCAACAGAACTAAGTTTTATAATTTGATTACCTATCAATTGATTTTTCATTTAAATAAATAAACGACAAACAATTCAACAAATCAAATGAATTAACCATAATTAGTTAGTTTTACATTCTATTTAGTTAGTCTGAATAGTATAATACTTAATAGTATGCAGCTTAAAGAAACAATTGTAGAAGGTCTCAGAGATGGAAAAGCAAAAGATGTGGTGTGTATTGATATGAGAAAAGTTAATGGTTCTATTTGCGATTATTTCATAATAGCACATGGAGATTCGGCAACCCACATTGATGGAATAAATAGGTCTGTATACAAAAGATGTGTCAAAGATTTAAATGAAAAACCTTGGAAGGAAGAAGGAAAAGGAAATAACGAATGGATTCTTAT
>CAYREL010000034.1:0-7926 GCA_964423275.1 uncultured Flavobacteriales bacterium
TAGCTCCAGCAGCTACGTTTTTCAAACCAGCACTTATTATTCCTTGAGCTAGTACAGTAGCAGTTGTGGTTCCGTCACCGGCAGTATCGTTGGTTTTAGAAGCTACTTCTTTTACCATTTGAGCTCCCATATTTTCAACAGGATCTTTTAGTTCAATTTCTTTAGCTACAGTTACTCCATCTTTAGTTACCTGTGGGGCACCAAATTTCTTATCAATAACAACGTTCCTTCCTTTGGGTCCTAATGTTGCTTTTACCGCATTAGCAAGTGCATCAACTCCTTTTTTAAGTCTGTCTCTTGCCTCTACATCAAATATTATTTCTTTAGCCATTTTATTTTATTTAATTATTTAACAATTGCAAAAATGTCGCTTTCTCTCATAATAAGATAATCACTTCCATCAATTTTAATTTCTGTTCCGCTGTATTGTCCATACAGTACAGTTTCACCTACTTTAACAGTTACAGGTTCATCTTTTTTACCGCTTCCAGCAGCAACTACTTTTCCTTTTTTTGGTTTTTCTTTTGCCGTATCAGGAATTATGATTCCTCCTGATGTAGTTTCTTCGGCTGCAGATGGTTCGATAATTACCCTATCCGCTAGTGGTTTTACATTTATAGACATTGTTTATTATTTATTGTTTATAGGTTTAATAATGCACATTTTGTGCCATTAAATTATAGTACTTAGAATGTTGACAATTTGACCTTGTTGAGGTCTAAAAATGACATCCTGACACTAAATTAATTAGGTAAATCAGTTGGAAGATTGACTGGATCGCCTGAGGACGGTAAGCTAATTCCTTCGTTTTTATCTATGTCAGTTGAAATTTCGTTATTTCCACCGCCAAAATTAAATGCAGCTAAAAGGCTTAAAAAGCCCATCACAGCTGCTAAAGTCCAAGTAGCTTTTTCAATGGTTTCTGTGGACTGGGCAACGCCACCTAATTGGTTAACATTTCCAAATGTGGAGTCTAGCCCTCCGCCTTTTGAGTTCTGAAGTAAAACTATTACAATTAGCAAAATTGCTGTAATAGTTGATAATATCATTAATAAAGTTCCCATGTTATGGTTGTGTTTTTAATTTAATGTATTTAATTCGGCTTGCAAAGAAAAGTTTTTTTTCTGGATTAGACAACATCAATTGCTCATAGATTTCAATTGCCTTAGGGTAATTGCCTTGCTTTACATATATTTCAGCCAATGTTTCAGTATTCATCTCATGGTTATCTTTTAAGCTGTTTTTAGCCGCACTGGCAGCAGAATAAAAGTTCTTTTTCTCAGTAGAAATTTTTCTATCGTTTAAATTTTTAATTATATTATCTATTTCTTTTTCTCTTGAATTAGATTTTTGACGGGGTTTAATAAGCAACCACTCATTAAGAGACATAAATTCTTTATTAGGACTATCAACTTCTTGCTCAGAAAGAAAAATCTCTTGTTGATTTTCTAATTCATTAATTAGTTGGTTTTGAATTAAACTCCCATAAATATTTTTTTCTAAAACATTTAAATCGTTGTTTTTTTCTTGCTTAAAACCATTTTTTTTATCCTCTTTAATTTTTTTAGTAGTGTGAATTCTATCGTATAATAAGGCTCTATCACCAATTCTCAGTGCTGTACTATTTAGCGATTGTTCGAAACCAATTCTTTTTTGATGGTTAAGAATTTTAGACAAAAACAAAAAGCAAATCCCTGAAAATGGATATTTCAAAGTGAGTCCGAAAAAAAACTCAAGGTCTTTTTCAGAGACTTTTCCCGGACTATCTATTAATTCCTTTATATTTTTCAATTGATATTCTACCATTCTCCACCAAATATTTTGTCGAAAACATCTTGAGTGATTTGATAATTTAAGTTTTCAACCAATTCTTCTTCAATTGAACTAAAGTCTGATGTAGCGTCGTAGTCTACAAAAGCGCTAAATGCACTGTTGTTAAGTCCAATAGAGTCATTTTGATTGTAATATGTATTTACATTTATAGACATTTTAAGTCTGTTTTGGGCTGCACTTTCACTTCCTGCTTGAATATTCACAGGGCGAATTATATAGTTTTTAATAACGCCACTAATTTGTAAGTCTCCATTTTCAGCTACTAAATTAAGCTTTGTTTGAGACTGCATAATATCTCGCAAGCTTTCTGTGAAGGATGCACCAAGAAAAGAACCACCAATAGCACTTTTATTATCGAAATAATCAACCTGTACTGTTTTGGCATTAATTTCTTTGGTTTCTGAACCACCAGATTTAAAACTAAATTGAGGAAGTGCACATCTAGTTAATATTATACTTATAAATATTATTTTTAGTTTATTCACTTATTTTAAAATTTCAAATTCTTTTATCTTTCTGTAAAGTGTTCTCTCAGAAATACCAAGTTCTTTTGCTGCATTTTTTCTTCTGCCGTTGTGCTTTTTAAGCGCTTTTTGAATGAGTTCTTTTTCTCTTTCTTCTAAGGATAAAGATTCTTCAATTTCAACACTCTCTTGAAAGGAAATATTATAGGATGGTGGTTCTTCTCTAATATTTTCTTCTTGCAGTGAAACAGTGTTACTTGGTTGCTCATCAAATTTAATTTCTCCATCCAATTTCGAAGAATCACTCAGTTTTGTGATCAATGCGGTTTTTTCGTTGCTTGACAAATTGTTATTATTAAGTAGATCTACAATAACTCTTTTCATTTCTGTAACGTCTTGTTTCATTTCAAAAAGTACTTTATATAAAATATCTCTTTCTGAAAAGTTATCACTCTCTTTTTGGCCATCAATAACCATTGGAAGATTTCTGCTAGAATCAATATCTGGAAGATATTTAGTTAAAATAAGTTCATCAACTTCTCTTGAGTTTTCAATAACTGAAATCTGTTCCGCTACATTTTTAAGTTGTCTTATGTTCCCTGGCCATGAATATTTTTCTAGAATATCCACTGCTTTTTGATTTAGTCTAATTCCAGGCATTCTATATTTTTCAGCAAAATCTGCAGAGAACTTTCTAAATAGTAAATGGATGTCATTTTTTCTTTCTCTTAAAGGTTCCAAAGAGATTGGAACAGTACTTAATCTATAAAACAGATCTTCTCTAAATTTCCCTTTCTGAATAGCTTTTTGAACATTTTCATTTGTTGCAGCAATAATTCTAACATCTGTTTTTTTTACTTTAGAAGCTCCAACTTTTATGAACTCTCCAGTCTCTAGAACTCTCAAAAGTCTAACTTGTGTAGGTAGGGGAAGTTCGGCAACTTCATCTAAAAATATAGTTCCTCCGTCTGCAACTTCAAAGTATCCTTTTCTACTATCCGTAGCACCAGTAAATGCACCTTTTTCATGCCCAAACAATTCTGAATCTATGGTTCCTTCTGGTATTGCTCCGCAGTTTACAGCTATGTATTCGTGGTGTTTTCTAGAACTATAGTGATGGATGATTTTTGGCATATTTTCTTTTCCAGTACCACTTTCTCCAGTTATTAAAACTGTAATATCCGTTGGCGCAACCTGAATGGCTACATCCAATGCTCTGTTTAATGGCTCAGAGTTTCCAATAATTCCAAATCTATTTTTAACAGTCTGTAAATTCATTTTTAAATAATTTTACCAATTAATGTTGCAGAAGTAAATCTTTCAATGAGTACGTTCACATAATCTCCTTCTTTAGAATCCACCTTAGGAAAAACAACTTTGTAATTTTCATCATTTCTCCCACAGTATTCAAGTGGCGATTTCTTGGAAGGACCTTCCACTAATACTTCCATTATTTTCCCAACAGAAGCTTCATTACTTTTTAATGAGTGCTCTTTTTGAAGATCAATTACTTTTTGAAGTCTTGACTTTTTAATTTCTAAGGGAACATTGTCTTTGAATTTTCTTTCGGCGAGAGTTTTAGGTCTCTCAGAATAAAAAAACATGTAAGAGAAATTAAACTCAACTTTTTTCATAAGCTCTAAAGTCTGTTGAAAATCTTCATCAGATTCGTCACAAAACCCTGTAATTATATCAGTAGAAATAGCACAATCTGGAATTATTTCTCTAATTGATTTTATTCTTTGCAAGTACCACTCTTTGGAATAACCTCGATTCATCTTTTGAAGAATTTTAGAACTTCCAGATTGTACTGGTAAGTGTATGTAATTACAAATGTTTCGATATTTTTTCATTACGTGAACAACATCATCCGTCATGTCTTTGGGATGTGAAGTAGAAAACCTAACTCGTAAGTCCTTAGCTACAAGAGCTACTTTTTCCAATAGTTCAGAAAAATTGGTGGTAGGAATGTTTTGGTCAATTACCTCTTCTTTTTTATTTATATTCCATCTGTAGCTATCTACATTCTGCCCTAGAAGGATAACTTCTTTGTATCCTTTTTGATATAAATCCTTAGCCTCAGCAACAATAGTAAGTGGGCTTCTACTTCTCTCTCTGCCTCTTGTGAAAGGAACTACGCAAAAAGAACACATGTTGTCACAACCCCGCATTATGGATATAAATCCAGATATTCCTTTGCTGTCTAATCTTACTGGGCTAATGTCCGCGTAGGTTTCTTCTCTTGATAATAATACATTCACACTTTTTTGCCCTCCCTCCACCTCTTCTAAAAGAGATGGTAAGTCTCTGTAAGCATCCGGACCTACCACTAAATCCACCAATTTCTCTTGTTCTAGTAAAGATTCTTTCATCCTTTCGGCCATACAGCCTAGGACACCAACAATTAATTTTGGATTTTGTTTTTTAAGTTTTTTGAAAGACTTTAGTCTATTTCTTACGGTAAATTCTGCTTTTTCACGAATAGAGCAAGTATTAAGTAGTATTAAGTCAGATTCTTCGAGATTTCTTGTTGTGTTGTATCCATTTTTATCCAGAATAGAGGCGACAATTTCACTATCAGAGAAATTCATTTGACATCCATAACTTTCTAGGTAAAGTTTCTTAGAGTTGCTTTTTAAACCAACTTTAAAAGTAGGATTTCCTTGTTTTTCCTCTAAAATAATCTTTTCCATTTTAAGCAATTATTGCACAAAGATAATTCAAATCTGTTAACTGCCATTATGACAGTGTTAATTATTGATAAATTAATGTAGTTATACCTAAAAAAAAGTTAATCAATTATTAGTGCGATTTGTTCAATCAACTATATTTTTTATTTCTTTGCATTCCTTGTTTAGTGTAATAAATAGTATTTAAATGAATAATTTAGTAATAGTAGAGTCCCCAGCAAAAGCCAAAACCATCGAAGGTTTTTTAGGAAGTGAATTTGTTGTAAAATCGTGTTACGGACATATCCGAGAATTACCTAGAAAAGGAGATCCCATTGATATTGAAAATAATTTTAATCCCACATATGTAGTTCCGCAAGAAAAGAAAAAAGTGGTCAACGAACTTCTAAGTATTGCAAAAAAATGTAAAACTGTGTGGTTAGCAACGGATGAGGATCGTGAGGGAGAGGCAATTTCATGGCATTTATTACATGCATTAAAGTTGAATTCTAAAAATACCAAAAGAATAACTTTTAATGAAATTACAAAAAAGGCAGTTTTAAAAGCTGTTGACTCCCCAAGGTTAATAAATGAAGACTTAGTAAATTCTCAGCAAGCTAGAAGAATTCTAGACAGAATTGTGGGTTTTGAATTATCCCCAGTTTTATGGAGAAAAATTAGACCAAGTCTTTCTGCAGGTAGAGTGCAATCTGTTACGGTAAAATTAATTGTAGAAAGAGAAAATAAAATATTAAATCATAAGCCAATTGAGACATTCAAAGTGGTTGCTGAGTTTGAATCAAAGTCTGTTGTATTTAAAGCAGAATTGGCATCTAACTTTTCTTCTTACAAAGATGCTGAAAGTTTTTTAGAGCTTTCTAAAGGTAAAGAATTCAAAGTAAAAAAAATAACTCAAAAACCTGGCAAAAGAACACCATCTGCACCATTTATCACTTCTACTTTGCAGCAAGAAGCTAGTAGAGTATTAGGCTTTAATGTCTCAAGAACAATGTCTGTAGCTCAAAGGCTTTATGAGTCTGGAAGAATCACCTATATGAGAACAGATTCTGTGAATCTTTCAAATGATGCGATGACTGCTATTCAAAAACAAATTGAAAAGGATTTTGGTTCTAATTATTCAAACCCTAGAAAATTCCAGAATAAGAATAAGTCTGCCCAAGAGGCTCATGAAGCGATAAGACCTTCAAATTTTTCAATTAGCTCTATTGGAGATGGGTCTCCAGAAGACAAGTTGTACACCCTAATATGGAAAAAAACCATGGCTTCACAAATGAGTGATGCAGAAATTGAAAGAACTACTATTGAGATTGGTCATAATGAGCAAGAGCAGAACTTCAATACTATTGGTGAAGTAATAAAGTTCGAAGGTTTTTTAAAGCTATATAAGTCCGCTAATTCGGATAGTAAAAATGAGGAGTTGCCGGATGTTTCTCAAGGAGAAATATTGAATTGTAACGAGGTTTCTGCAACTCAAAAATTTTCAAGACCACCTGCAAGATTTACAGAGGCATCTTTGGTTAAAAAGCTGGAAGAATTAGGAATTGGAAGACCATCGACTTATGCTCCAACTATTAAAACTATTCAGGACAGAGGGTATGTGGAGAATAAAGATATTGAAGGCAAGTCTAGAGCTATAAAGCAACTTGTATTAAAAGATGACACTATAAATAAGATTGATTTAAGTGAAAATTTTGGTGCAGATAGAAAAAAACTTTTTCCTACAACTACTGGTGAAGTCGTAAATGAATTTTTAGTAGAGCATTTCAAAAATATTATGGATTACAATTTCACTGCTGATATTGAAAAAGAATTGGATTCTATTGCAAAAGGTGAATTGTTATGGACAGATATGTTGTCCAGTTTTTACTCCCCTTTTCATAAAACTATAGAACATACCAAAGAGAATGCAGAAAGAGCCAATGGAGAAAGACTACTTGGCAAAGATCCATCAAGTGGTGAGCCTTTATATGTTAAGTTAGGGAAGTATGGACCTATTGCACAAATTGGAGAGACATCTGATGAGACTAAAAAACCCAAGTTTGCAAGCTTAAAAGAGGCCCAACATATTAAAACTATTTCTTTAGAAGAAGCATTAAAACTCTTTGATTACCCAAAATCTTTAGGTGAACATGAGAATCTTGAAGTTACTGTAAAGGTTGGAAGATTTGGTCCCTATATACAGTTTGGCACTGAGAATGTTTCCATTCCAAAAGGTACAGAACCTGATGAGGTTTTATTACAAAATGCCATTGCTTTAATTAACGAAAAAAGAGCAGCAAATGCTCCAATTGCAGAGTATGAAGATCTTCCAGTATCTAAAGGGAAAGGCAGATTTGGACCATTTATTAAATGGAATGATTTGTTTATTAATGTAAATAAGAAATACGATTTTGACAATCTTTCTAGCCAAGACATTATAGAATTAATTGAAGCAAAGAAGAAAAAAGAAATAGAAAAAGTCGTCCAAAACTGGGAGCAAGAGGGTATATCAGTTGAAAAAGGAAGATGGGGTAAATTCTTTGTTATTTCTGGCAAAAAGAAAAAACAATTAGCACCTACAAAAGATCCTGCGAAAATAACTTTAGAAGAAGCCAAATCTTTTTTAAAAGCAAAATAAATGAGTCTTGAAATTTATTTCAAACCAATACTCCCAATTGAGTTTTCTAAAAACTCAATTGGGAGTATTGTTGATTCACATATAAATAGTTTTCCAGAATGGGAATCGTCTGATATTGTATTTTTAACAATCCACGAAAATAGAGGAAGCTCCAGTGAGAAAAAGAATGAAATAGACCATTACACCATAAGAAATAAACTTTATAATTTTAAATGGGAAGGCTCCTTAACTATATCAGATCTTGGTATTTTAGACGCTGGGTACTCTCTTAAGGATACTTATGCTGCTTTAAAGGAAATCACTTTTGAAATTCAAAAAAAAA
>CAYREL010000035.1:0-7661 GCA_964423275.1 uncultured Flavobacteriales bacterium
GATACGGAATAACAGTTGGTAATGCACTTAGAAGAATTTTATTAAATTCTATTGAAGGTTTTGCAATATCTTCTATTAAGATAGAGGGTGTCGAACACGAGTTTTCTACAATTAAAGGAATTGTTGAAGATGTAACTGAAATAGTATTAAATCTTAAACAAGTGAGATTTAAAAGACAAATCGAAGATTCAGATTTTGAAGAAGTAAACGTTTCTATTTCTGGACAAGATACTTTTACTGCTGGAGACATTGGTAAATTCACGTCATCTTTTCAAGTGCTAAATACAGACCATGTCATTTGTCATATGGAAAAATCTGTAAAGTTTAATATTCAATTAACAATTGTTAAAGGAAGAGGTTATGTCCCTGCTGAAGAAAATAAAACTGAGAATGCAGCAATAGGTACTATTTTTACCGATTCTATCTTTACGCCAATTAGAAACGTAAAATATACAATCGAAAATTATAGAGTTGAGCAAAAGACGGATTATGAAAAATTAATTTTTGACATAGATTCAGACGGTTCTATTCATCCTAAAGAAGCACTTAAAGAAGCAGCTAGAATTCTAATCCATCACTTTATGCTTTTCTCTGATGAGAAAATAACATTAGATGAAGATGAGAAATCCGAAACTGAAGAGTTTGATGAAACATCTCTTCATATGAGACAACTTCTTAAAACAAGATTAGTGGATATGGATTTATCTGTAAGAGCTTTGAATTGTTTGAAAGCTGCTGATGTTGAAACTTTAGGAGAACTGGTTGCATACAACAAAAATGATTTGTTGAAATTCAGAAACTTTGGAAAAAAATCTCTAACAGAATTAGACGATTTAATTGAGTCTAAAGGCTTGTCTTTTGGCATGGATGTTTCAAGGTATAAATTAGATAGAGATTAATAGTATTTCTAGGTTTTAAATAAGAAGACATGAGACATGGAAAAAAAATAAATCATCTGAGTAGAAAGACTGCGCACAGAAGTGCAATGTTGTCTAATATGGCCTGCTCATTGATAGAACACAAAAGAATCAATACTACTCTTGCTAAGGCAAAAGCTTTGAGAAAGTATGTAGAGCCTTTAATTACTAAATCTAAAGAAGATACAACTCATAATAGGAGAGTAGTTTTTAGATATCTTAGAGATAAAGATGCTTCTTCAGTTCTTTTCAGAGATGTTGCACCAAAGATTAACAATCGTCCTGGTGGATATACCAGAATCATAAAATTGAATAATAGATTGGGTGATAATGCTGAAATGGCAATGATAGAATTAGTTGATTTTAATGAATTATTAATCAAAGATCAAACGACTAAGAAAAAATCAAGAAGAAGAGGAGGTAAAAAACCTTCTAATGTAACTACTAAAGCTACAGATAATATTGAGGAGGCAGTTATAGTTGAGGAGACTCCAGCAGAAATTAAGGATGTTAAATCTGAAGATAAACAAGTTGTAGATTCTGAAGAAAAATCATCTGATAAAGATTCTGACAATGATGGCGTTAAACCGCCAGAAGAAGAGTCAAAGAAATAGATTTTAAAGCTTTTTATAAAAGGTAGTTAATAACTACCTTTTTTTTTGCATTAAAAAGTTTTAAATTCTTATTGTAAAATATATTTTTGTAAGACTATGTCAAATAATTTAAATGCTGTTTTAGTTTTATCTGATGGTACTACCTTCCACGGTAAATCTTGTGGTAAAATAGGTACTGCTACTGGAGAAATTGCTTTCAATACTGGAATGTCAGGTTACCAAGAAATATTTACTGATCCATCTTATCATGGGCAAATCATAGCTATGGCCAACGCTCATATTGGAAACTATGGTACTAATAAGTTTGAAATTGAATCTAATAACTCTCAAATTAAGGGTTTAGTTGTAAAAAATTTTGCACATCATTTTTCAAGATATGGGGATAATAATCAACTTTTAAATGATTTTCTTGTTTCTGATAATGTGGTGGGAATTAAAGATATTGATACTCGAGCATTAATTAGTTATATAAGAGAAAATGGGGCTCAAAATGCTATTATTTCATCTGAAAATAAATCAGATAATGAACTTAACGAACTTCTTGAAAAGGCTCCAAATATGAAAGGATTAGAGCTGGCATCAAAGGTATCTGTTCAAGAATCGTATGAAATTGGGGAAGGGTCAATAAAAGTAGCACTAATAGATTTTGGAGTTAAAAAAAACATAATCAGATGCTTGAATGATAGAGGATGCAAAGTAAAAGTTTTTCCTTACAATGTTGCTTTAGAACAAATCACAAACTATAAGCCCGATGGAATAATGTTGTCAAATGGTCCAGGAGATCCTGAGCCTTTGAATCATTCAATAGGGGTAGTCAAAGAATTGGTAAATTTAAATTATCCCATTTTTGGAATATGTCTTGGACATCAAATTTTAGCTCTTTCTCAAGGTTTGAAAACAGAAAAGATGCACAACGGACACAGAGGAATAAATCATCCAGTGAAAAATTTAATTACCAATAAGTGTGAAATAACTTCCCAAAATCATGGATTTGTAGTCAAAAGACAAGATGTAGACAATAATTCGGGAATTGAATTAACTCATGAACACTTGAATGACCATACTGTAGCTGGTATTTCTATAATTGGTAAAAATGCATTTTCAGTTCAATACCATCCTGAATCATCACCAGGACCAAATGATTCAAGATATTTATTTGACCAATTCATAGAAAACATTAAAAAATAATAAATAATATAAAATTAATAATAGTGGGAGTAATAGATCATATTCATTCGAGACAAATTTTAGATTCAAGAGGAAATCCTACTCTTGAAGTAGACGTTTTTACTTCCAAGGGAGGATTTGGAAGAGCTGCTGTTCCTTCTGGAGCATCTACTGGAATTCACGAAGCTGTAGAGTTGCGTGATGGAGATAAAGGAATCTATATGGGCAAAGGGGTTTTAAAAGCTGTCGGTAATATCAACAATATTCTGGCAAAAGAGTTAAGAGGACTGCCTGTCCTTAATCAAGGGGATATTGATAGAATGATGATTCAAATGGATGGTACTGAAAATAAATCAAAGTTGGGTGCAAATGCAATTTTAGGAGTTTCATTGGCATGCGCTAAAGCAGCAGCATCAGAAACTGGAATTCCATTGTATAGTTATTTAGGAGGTGTTAAAGCAACTACTCTACCTGTTCCTATGATGAATATTTTAAATGGAGGATCTCATGCAGATAATAAAATTGATATTCAAGAGTTTATGGTAATGCCTTTTGGAGCAGAATCTTTTAGTGATGCGTTGAGAATGGGAACAGAAGTTTTTCACCATTTAAAAAATGTCTTAAAATCTAGAGGAATGTCAACAAATGTCGGGGACGAAGGTGGTTTTGCTCCAGGACTGGGTTCTAATGATGAAGCTATAGAGGTTGTTTTGCAAGCAATTGAATCTGCTGGATACAAACCAGGTGAAGACATGTGGATAGCTCTACATGCAGCTTCTTCTGAATTCCATTCAACTAAAACTAATAAATATTCTTTTGAGTCTACTGGAGATGTAATGAGCTCTGATGAGTTGGTAGATTTTTGGAAAGGATGGGTGAACAAATACCCAATAATTTCTATTGAAGATGGATTAGCTGAAGACGACTGGAAAGGATGGAAGTCTTTAACCGAAGCAGTTGGTGATAAATGTCAACTGGTTGGAGACGATCTATTTGTAACCAATACCAAAAGACTTAAAAAGGGAATTGATGAAAATATAGCAAATTCTATACTTATTAAGGTCAATCAAATTGGTTCTTTAACAGAAACAATTGATGCAGTATCTTTGGCCACCAATAATGGCTATTCTTCTGTAATGAGTCATAGAAGTGGAGAAACTGAAGATTACACAATTGCAGATTTAGCTGTCGCATTAAATACCGGACAAATTAAGACTGGTTCCGCGTCTAGATCCGATAGGATGGCAAAATACAATCAATTACTAAGAATTGAAGAGCAACTAGGAGATTCTGCATATTTCCCTGGGAAAGATTTTAAGTTTTTAAATGGCTAAAAAACAAAAAAAAAATCGTTATAAAAGATGGTTTTTCTTTTTATTAATTGGAAATATTTTCTATGTAAGTTATCACTTTATAGAAACTCCATCCATTGTAAATCATTATAAAAGAATCTTTAATAAAATATTCTATCCTCCAAAAGTTCCTCAAGGCGATTTTACTTTTGGAATTGATATCTCAGAATACCAAGGGATTATTTCTTGGAAGCAAGTAAGTGAGGTAAATGACAAACAAAAAGTAGAGTTTGTAATAATAAGAGCTACTGCAGGAGATAATAAAAGAGATAGATTTTTCACCTCTAACTGGAGAGGCTCTAGAGAAAATGGTATTTTAAGAGGAGCTTATCATTATTTTAGGCCCAATGAAAACTCCACAAAACAAGCCAATAACTTTATTAAGAATGTTCAATTAGTACCTGGAGATTTACCTCCAATATTAGACATAGAAAAGACAAGCAAAATACAGAGTAATGAAAATTTAGTAAAAGGAGTAAAAAACTGGCTAAAGATTATCGAAAACCATTACGGGATTAAACCCATAGTATACACAGGCGCCCATTTTTATAATGATCATTTGAATAATAATTTAGATGGTTACTTAGTTTGGGTTGCAAATTACAATAGAGTGAAAAACCCTTTAAGATCTGTTCCTTGGATCATGTGGCAATTTTCAGATAATGGAACAGCATCTGGCATTAAAGGGCCAGTAGATTTAGATTTATTTAAAGGAACTTTGTCAGAATTGAAAAAATATGCTCTTAAATAAATCATTTTGTTGTTTCTTTGTTCTCAATTTTAGAACATTTAAATTGCATCTAATATGACTCAGAAGAAAACAATTTATTATACCCAAACAGATGAAGCTCCTGCTTTAGCAACCATCTCATTTTTACCTATCATAAAGATGTTTTCAAAGTTTGCAGATATTTCCATTGATATTAAAGATATTTCCTTGTCTGCAAGGATACTTTCCAAGTTCCCTAGATACTTAAACGAAGATCAAATTATAGAAGATGATTTGGCTTTTTTAGGTGATTTAGCAAAAAGTCCAGATGCAAATATCATCAAACTACCAAATATTAGCGCATCAATCCCACAGTTAAAATCTGCAATTAAGGAACTTCAGTCTAAAGGCTTCTCCATACCAGACTACCCGGAAGAACCAATAAATGAAGAAGAAAATAATATTAAAGCTACATATAATAGTATTAAAGGAAGTGCCGTAAATCCAGTTTTAAGAGAGGGGAATTCGGATAGAAGAGCGCCAAAAGCGGTTAAGAACTTTGCAAAAAACCATCCCCACCAAATGGGTGAGTGGTCTAATGATTCTAAAACACATGTCTCAAGTATGCAAGAAGGAGATTTTTATGGTACTGAAAAATCTCTAACTATTGACAATGAAAAAGCTGTTAAAATAATTTTTCAAGACGAAAATGGATTACAAACCATATTAAAAGATGATTTTCCTTTACTAAAGGGTGAAATTATGGATACTTCAGTAATGAAAATGAAAAATCTTGAATCATTTTTTGAAACTCAAATTCAGGATGCTAAAAATAAAGGATTGTTGTTTTCTCTCCATATGAAAGCAACTATGATGAAAGTATCTGACCCAATAATTTTCGGGAAATGTGTTGAAGTTTTTTACAAAGACTTATTTGTCAAATATGGTAAAGACTTAGATGGTGTTGAATTGAAAAATGGATATGGAGATTTGTTTAACAAACTTGATTTATTAGATTCAGAACTTAGAGAAAGTATTTTATCTGATATAAATCTAATAAATAAATCAAATCCTGATTTAGCAATGGTTGACTCAGATAAAGGAATTACGAATCTACATGTACCAAGTGATATTATTATAGATGCTTCTATGCCAGCTATGATTAGAAGTTCTGGAAAAATGTGGAATAAAAATGGTGAGCTTCAAGATACAAAAGCTGTTATCCCAGATCGTTCATATGCAGAAATTTATCAGCAAACTATTGATTTTTGTAAAGAAAATGGTGCTTTTGACCCTGTTACTATGGGAAGTGTTTCCAATATTGGTTTAATGGCCCAAAAAGCTGAAGAATACGGATCTCACGATAAAACATTCCAGGCAGTTAGTAATGGAACTATACAAGTTGTAGATTCTTCTGGAGTGATGCTTTTAGAACAGTCCGTGAGTAAAGGAGATATTTTTAGAATGTGTCAAGTGAAAGACGCTCCTATTCAGGATTGGGTAAAACTTGCTGTTTCTAGGGCTAACGCTACTAAAACACCCGCAGTTTTCTGGTTAGATAGCAATCGTTCCCACGATAGACAAATTATTCAAAAAGTGAACTTATTTCTAAAAGAATTGGATACTAAAGATTTAGAAATTCATATTCTGTCTCCAAAAGAAGCTACAAAATATACTTTGTTAAGATTGAATAAAGGCTTGGACACCATTTCTGTTACCGGAAATGTTTTAAGAGATTACCTTACTGATTTATTCCCAATCCTAGAGTTAGGAACAAGTGCTAAAATGTTGTCTATTGTTCCTTTAATGAATGGTGGAGGTCTTTTTGAAACAGGTGCTGGTGGATCAGCTCCAAAACATGTTCAGCAATTTGTAAATCAAGGATATTTAAGGTGGGATTCTTTGGGGGAATTTCTAGCATTGGCAGTTTCTCTAGAGCACATGGCAGAAAAGTATAGCAGTAATAGATGCAAAATATTGGGTCAATCTCTAGATAAGGCCACTGAAAAACTTTTGTTAGAAAATAAATCTCCTACAAGAAAATTAGGAGGTATTGACAATAGAGGAAGCCATTTTTATATAGCTTACTACTGGGCAGAAGCTCTGTACAAACAACAGCAAGACAAGGAATTATCTAATATTTTTGAAGAATTATATAATAAATTCACTTTAAATGAAGACCTAATTATCGATGAATTAATTAAATCTCAAGGTTCTAAACAAGACTTAGATGGTTATTACTTATTGGATAAAACATTAGCTAAGATTGCAATGTGCCCAAGTATTACACTAAATAGAATCATTAACGAATTTTAAAATTGAATTCTTAGCTGAGCTCTAATTTCAGATTTTGAAGAGCCATTGATTTCGTTTAGTCCTGAACCAATATTATCACGGTTAGTATACATCCACGTTCCCCATCTTATCCATAAATCTATCCCTTTTTTAAATTGATATCTTGTGGTAATGTAAGTTCTTGCACCTTGGAAATAGTAGGCAGGTATTCTAAAATAATACAAAACATCATTTTCGTAACTGTATATTCTTGAATTGTAAGAATCCGTATCAAATAAAGCAAATCTTGCAGTAAAAGAAAATTTACTTTCCTTGGGTTTATAAGTGATATCCTGCAAAAGTAAAATCCCATTTTCTCTCTCTAAACCGTATCTTAGATAGGAACAGTATTCAATTCTGTTTCGAAGTCTTATAGACTCAGAGACCACAGCATTGATATTTAGTCTAAAATTCCATCTGCTAATATTATAAACATTTGTTATACTTCTTTCGATACTTTCACTTTCATTATATGGTTTATCTCTATGTCTAATTCTAGCATAAATATTTAACTTTTTAGTTGGATGATATAAAACCTGAACAAATCCATCTATTCCATTTGTGTTTG
>CAYREL010000036.1:0-7642 GCA_964423275.1 uncultured Flavobacteriales bacterium
TTTTATAGGATATTTCCCCTCCAATAATATTTTCTTCAATAGCATCTTTATCTTCTATTTGACCAATGGTGCTATGAATACCAGAAGCCTGAAAACTACTTACAATTAAAGCGCCGTCTTGAGCAGTGGTGTCCTCAATAATATTAGCATCAATATTTTTTTTGGAAGCGAAAGCAAGTAATTTAAATTTTTTTAATTTCACAGAAAACGCAGCACCTCTCAAAAAAGAGTTTTCATCAAGAGAGGCATATGGTTTAATTCCAACAGCACTTCTCTTTAAACTCATTACGTTGGAGGATTTACCCATTGCCAGACCAGACCAAAATGTCAACCCTTGTCCAAGTTGAATATGGTAGTCCCCAATTGCTAAAACATCAATTTTACCAACTTCCTTTAAAAAAAAATGGGCAGAATAGAAATCAAATCCCTTTGGTCTTTGTAAATCAAATAAGTTTTCTGCTTGAGGATTTCCTAAAAAAGTTTCACCAGCATCTTTTTCTGTAGTAATGCCAAAACTCAAGTGATTTTGATATTTAAATCTGTAGCGCATATATAAATTATCTGCCGATCCAAGCGTTTTACTATTTGGCGAACTAAGCCAGGAACTATCGCTTAGTTGGGCCTGTCCAATAGTCGGGTTAATAACTCTAGAGTATCTAAAAAAAATATCGTTTTTTCCTTTATTTAGCATTTCTAAAAATGAAAGATGGGTAGCGTCAAAGTTTTCATTTACTACAATAAATGGAAGAATTTTTCTAATGTCATTAGATGAAAAAGATTTTAAAGTTTGTAACTCATAAATATTTAAAAATTTCCCATATTTTTCTTTATGATTAATTAAGGACTTAATCTGAAATTGGTCTAGTAACATAAGTTGTTCTAAATCAAATTTTATTTCTTTTCTATTTAGATTTATTGGATGTTCATAGTAAAAGTTTAGTTGATCAAATAGAGTAGTATAGTCGATGTTTTCATCTTCGCTATTTTCAGCTATGTTTTCAATAGTCTGCTCTATTATATATTGTTTTTTCATGTCCTTATAAGACGAGTTTAAAACAACATTGTTTTTGTTGGGCACTGTGTCGATACTTTGAGAATAGAAGATTTTTCCTAGAAGAACAACTAGTAATAAATAATATTTTTTTTGAAACTTCAAAAATTATTTAAATTGATAGATAATGGATAAGTCTGGACTCCATCCTAAAAACTGATGAATTTGAGTAGCTGCACAAATTGTAAATTGTTTTTGGGACATGCTTATTCCAAAGGAAGCTATACTAGGATTGGACTTAATTCCTCCACTTAAAAATATTTTATCACTTGGCTGGTATTCGATTGCAGCTAAAAAAGAAGCTGGATAAAATATACTTTTTTCAACTCCTGTGTGTAGGGTTAATTCATTTGAAAATTTATATTCTGCAGCTAGCTGAATATTAGTAGCTAATCTTTCGTCGTCAAAATTGGAAAGTTTGGTGAAAGTGGGATTTTTAATGCATACGCCAAGTTGTAGCTCATTGGATAGTTTTGAAGAGAAACCAATATCAGCAGAAATAATAGATTTTTTATTGTAATAATCTCCTGCATTAATCATAAAATAATTTAACTTAATTCCACTTTGAATATTTTCTCCTAATTTTTGAGAATAGCCAAATCCTACATTGTGCATTTGAAGATGCTTATTTCCATTGGTTGAAAAATTCATGCCGAATGCTCCTTTCTTAGTTGGAAGTCCAAAAACAATACTAGATGTTGTAAAATCTTTTACTAGGAATGGTTGAAAGCTACTAATACTTAGTTCAGGCTTTTTGATTTTAGAAAGCTGACTTATGTTGTTATTTATACTCCAAACATCTTCATTATTAGCATTAAGCCCAGACATAGAAGTGCTTAAGGCACCGCTGTTTTGGAATATTTGTCCTTTTGCATTAAAGTGACAGATGATAATTAAAGAAATAATCCAGTGGTAATTCATCAATTTAATTTACAAAATATTATCACTATTCATCATTAGTGAATGCTGAAAGCAAGATATTTTATTGTCTTTTCTAAATCAAGCCATTTTTTCTCGTAAAAAGTTTTAATAAAAAGAGTTTTCTTTAGCTCTTGGGAGTTCTCATAATTTTCTTTGTAAATATTGGTTATATTTTTCAACAATTTAAAATTATTTGATTTTATCTCTTCAAGAGTGAAATCATAAAGTAAATCACTGTCAGTTTTTAAATGAATAACCCCATTAATTTTTAAAAATTCTTGATACCTGTCGGTAAATAATTTTGAGGATAACCTTTTCTTTGGCTTTTTTGGTTGTGGATCTGAAAATGTTAACCATATTTCATTCACTTCGTTTTCTCCAAAAAACTTTGTTATAAAATCTACTTTTGTTCTTAGAAATCTAACATTGTTTAGACCTTCGTCTAATGCAGCTTTTGCTCCTTTCCAAATCCTAGCACCTTTAATATCTATGCCAATAAAGTTTTTGTTGGGATAATCTTTTGCAAGACCAACCGTGTATTCTCCAGCACCACAGCCTAGTTCAAGAACTAAAGGGTTTTCATTATTAAATACTGTGGACCAGTTACCTTTTAAATCATTGTCATCAGAATGGAAATTTATCTTTGGTTGAATAACATTACCAAAAGTCAATATTTGAGAAAATCTTTTAAGCTTATCCTTTCCCATCTCCATCAAATTTCCCACTTCTGGGAATAATCTCTGTTTTTTCACCAAAAAATTCTGCAAAATCTCTCATTGCATTTGCCAATTGATCTTCACTGGTTGCTTTTTCATAGGAGTTTGCAAGAGTCATTATAGTTTGAAACATCATCTTATTCATTTCTTCAACAGACATTTTTTTTGTCCATAAATCAAGACTAAATGTTTCATTTTTTTTGGCATTCCATAAGTAGATAAGTGCAGCAGAAGCCTTATCACTTTGTCCTTTTCCTTGGGAGGAGTGCCACTCTAATTCCTCTGGAATTAAATTCTCATCCATGATTACTTCAACTGAGAATTTTTCTTTTTTTGATGTTTTATTTTGGCTCATAGCTATTTAATAGTTTTTGAATATTTTTCTCTTTTAATATTTCTTGAATGTTTAATTCAGAGTTTTTAGCAAAATCTTCAATTATTCTGCTTCCTAACCAAATCCCTATATTGGATGGCGAATCTTGCCCAAAGTTCTTGGTAAATGGTCCAGGATTAAAGAAATAACTTATTTTTTTTGGGGTTTTTTCGTAAAGAAGTTCGTGATCTACGATATATTGCCAGATATATTTTTCATTCTTTTGACACCAATCTAATTCCTTCTCAGTATATCTAAATTTATTCTCTTTTTGTTCATCTGGTAAAATTAAGTCCATCAAATAAGTAATCTTACCATAAGAGATAGCTTTGCTCAGCAAATCATCTCCCAAGTACTGGTAATGATAGGTCATAAGATGTCCAAATAAAACATCTGATACAATATATTTTTTGTCCATTTTGTCTTTAATATATTGTGGTAATGATTCATTAGGTAAAAGTTTAGTAACTCTGTTTTCTGGACCCAAGTACATATCCAACCCAATCCATATTATGGAGTCAAACTCGTGAACATCGGCATTAAATAATGAGAAAAAGGTTCCAATTTCCTTCTTTGGATAACGATATTTAAATAAATTTTCACATCTGTTTAATCCCTTGGCAATTTCTATTTTATAATTTTCAAAGTCTGGGAACTCTTGCTGTATTTCTACTAGAAAACTTTTAATAGTACTATCGTTTACAAAACTCTCTAAATTAGATTTTACTGCTTCTGACAAGCTGTTAACTAAAACATCTTCTTTTTTTCCAGCTCTTATCATATTTGCATAAAAATTTTGATAAAGCTGAGGGTATTTTATAAACTGCTGATGAATTTCATCTATGTTATTAGTGTTTAATAAAACTTGATCTAAGCGTATTGTTTTAAAACTTTTCCACTTGTCATTATTTAATTTGATTTCTCTTTTGTTGGAGCTGCATGATGAATAAGCAAATAATAGAGTAATAATGTAAATGTGTATTAAATGTTTCAAAGCTTATACAAAAGTAAAATTTGTTGGTGATTTTTTTTTTAAGTTTGTATAAATATAATCCAATGAATAAATTATTACTATTTCTGTTCTTTTATTTGCCATTAGTGTTACAAATTAGTTCCCAAAGCAATGATCCAATTGTAGAAAACACAGAACTAAGGAAAGTTAGATTTGGTTTGTATGGTGAAGGTGCTCTTTGTTGGCTATCTCCAGAACAACAAAAAATTTACTCAAGAGGAAATATCGGTTTAGGGTTTGGTTGGGGACTAGATACCGAAATAAATTTCAACCCTACTACTACCCTAAGGACAGGATTAAATTTCTCTACTTTTAATGCTGGAATTAATTACTACGACACCGATTTAAATTTGTTTCACAGAACTTTTTATGTATTAGATGGAAGTGAAAACTTTGTTGAATGGAACGATGGTTCACTTCCAGATACCAGTGGATATATTTACCAACTTTACAATAGAAATTATTCTATTAACTATGTTAATATTCCTTTAGTTTTAAAATTAAAAACCAACGAAATTGGTTATTTCACTTATTATGGTGAGTTTGGAGCAACAATTGGTTTGAAAACAAAATCTACAGTTGATGATGAATCAAAATTATATACTTGGAATTCCAATGATTCTACCTTTTTGGAAAGCCAGCCCTTCACTACTACGCTAGAAAATATAAATATTGACAAAGGGACTCAAACTGTTAGATTAGGCCTAACTCTTGGAGCAGGAGCTGAATATAGTCTTTCAGGGAGTACTGCTCTTTTCTTTCAACTAAACTGGAATTATTTTATTAATAATCAATTGGTGTCAGAAGAAAAAGAGGAGTTTTTAAGACAAGAAGTTTCAAACGGTATTTTTGAATCAGTTGGGGCTAAATCATTTCCTGGAAATATTGTTTTATCTTTTGGTATACTTTTTTAATCCTCCTTCAACACAGCTTTTTTATTTATAAATCCTTTTTACATTTATGTTGTGAATCCAAAAAGTATAGAATCTCATATTGTAAATTGGTTATCTAATTATTCCAAAAAATCTGGCTTAAATGGTTTTGTTGTTGGCGTATCTGGTGGAATTGATTCTGCAGTAACATCTACTTTGTGTGCTAAAACAGGCTTAAATACTATAGTTTTAAATATGCCCATCCATCAAAAATCTAATCAATTTGATAGAAGTAATGAGCATATTAATTGGCTTAAAAATAATTTTGAAAATATATCAAGTCACGAAATTAATCTAACTGATGTTTATAATTCCTTTTCAAATGCTCTACCAAAAGCAAACCAAGATGAGTTGTCAATGGCAAATTTAAGGTCTAGAATTAGAATGTCTAATCTTTATGTTTTTGCAAGTAATAAAAAATATTTAGTTGCTGGTACTGGTAATAAAGTTGAAGATTTTGGTGTTGGTTTTTATACTAAATATGGAGATGGTGGAGTAGATATTTCTCCAATAGCTGATCTTCTAAAATCTGAAGTTTTTAAGATCGCAGATTATCTTGGAATAGTCTCTAGTATACAAAAAGCAAAACCAACTGATGGACTGTGGGACGACGATAGAAGCGATGAAGACCAATTAGGGGCAACCTATGATGAACTAGAGTGGGCAATGAATTATTTAGAAGTCAATTCTCAAGATAGTTTATCTGAAAGACAAAAAAAAGTACTAGAGATATACAGCGGACACCATCAAACAAACCACCATAAAATGAACCCTATTCCAGTCTGTGAGATTCCTAAAAGTTTAAGATTTTAAAAATATTTATACATCTTCTGGGGCTAATTCTATTTTCAGTAAATCAATATTTTCGTTTACAGGTAATTGACATGCTAGTCTGCTATTTTCTTTACTGTCCCAATTTTCGTCTAACATTGCTTGCTCTGAAGAAGATATCTCTGGCAATAAATTTGAAGAGTGAATAAAAATATGGCACGAAGCACACAAAGCCATGCCCCCACATGTTCCTTCAACTGGATATTCATGAACTTTGAGAAGTTCCATTAAGTTAAGACTCATATCTGTTGGTCCAGAGATTATTTGTTCTTTTCCTTGTCTATCCGTGACATGAATTTTAACATCCATTTTTAAAAACCTTTAATGCCAGTAACAGTTGTGTATTTCAGCACATTATTTTTATTAGGATATACTTTCTTAAATGCAGATTGTACCATAATAGCTGCTTCGTGAAATCCACAAAGAATTAATTTCAACTTTCCGGGATAAGTATTTACGTCTCCAATTGCATATATACCATCAATATTTGTTGAATAGTCTGTTGAATTGTCCACTTTAATTGCATTTTTTTGAATTTCTAGACCCCAGTCTCCAATAGGTCCAATTTTTGGCGTGAGACCAAATAATGGCAACCAATTGTCACAATTTATTTTAGACAAATCATTGTTTTTTGATTGAACATCCAAAGTTATTTTATTTTCATTTTTTGAAATACCCGATACTTGAGAATTTAAAATCATTTTAATTTTTCCCAGTTTCGAATAATCTAAAGCTCTTTGCACAGAATCATTATGTGCTCGAAAGTTGTCAGATCTGTGAATAAGTTTTACATCTGAAGCATAATTCTCTGCAAAGAAAAGAGCCCAGTCCAATGCGCTATCTCCACCACCAGATATTACAATTTCTTTATCCTTAAATAAAGAAGGTTCTTTAACAATATAAAATACTTTGTCGTTTTCAAAACTTTCGAGGTTAGATATGTTAGGTTTTCTAGGAGTGAATACTCCAAGTCCACCTGCAATTGCCACTACTGGCGCCTTAATAGAGGTTCCTTGAGTAGTTTTAATAATAAAGTCACCATCAGAATTTTTTTCAATAGTTTGGGCAGTTTCACCTAATGTAAAACCTGGATTAAAAGGTTCGATTTGCTTCATTAACTTTTCTACCAGTTCTGAAGCTAATATACTTGGATAACCAGGAATATCATAAATAGGCTTTTTTGGATAAATCTCTGCACATTGCCCCCCTGGTTGAGGAAGAGCATCTATTAAATGGCATTTTAATTTTAGTAATCCAGCCTCAAAAACTGTAAAAAGACCAACTGGTCCAGCACCAATAATTATAATATCTGTTTTGATCATTTTTTAAAACTTCTTTGGGTAGAAAATGTGATTACATTAAATCTTTATTGGTTTTAATAACTTTTTCTTTAAGTCTTTCTTTGTATTGAGATAATTTTTTAAATATTTCAGAGTCTTCAATTCCCAATATTTGAGCTGCAATAATTCCTGCATTTGAAGCCCCATTTAAAGCAACTGTGGCCACTGGAACCCCTTCTGGCATTTGTAATATAGACAATATAGAATCCCAACCATCTATTGAATTTCTAGATTTAATAGGAACACCAATTATTGGAAGAGTTGAAATTGACGCAACCATTCCTGGTAAGTGCGCAGCTCCTCCAGCTCCAGCTATAATTACTTTTATTCCATTAGTTCTTGCATTTTTAGCATACTCAAACATTACTTCGGGTGTTCTATGAGCAGATACAATTTTAACATCAGTATCAATCCCAAATTCTTTTAAAATATCAATTGCTTTTTGCATTACTGGCAGATCACTTTT
>CAYREL010000037.1:0-7593 GCA_964423275.1 uncultured Flavobacteriales bacterium
CAGCGTCTATAAAAACAGGAACTCTATTTTCACTAGCGACTTTACAAATCTTATCTACTCTCTTAGCAACTAAGTTTAAATCTACAAGCTCGTTATCATCTAAACTTTGAAAATCTAAACTTGCTTTTTCAATTAAGGATGAATTCCCTAAACCTGTAATTTTAAAAACAGTAAATGGGATTCTATGGTTCTTTGCTGAAAAAAGAATAGTTTGAATTATTTCTTCTTTTGTTTTTTCAAAATCAGACTCGTTTTCTTTTCCCTCCACAGAATAGTCTAAAATAGTACCTATTCCAAATTCATAAAGTTCATTAATTTTCTTGGAACAATCTTGGATATTCTCTCCACCACAAAACTGATTAAAAATGGTAAATTTTATAAGTTTTTTAACAGGTATTTTTAAAAAAAATGAAATTCTCAATAATAAACTTCCAATTTTAACTAAAAGAGAATGTTGGAGGATTGAAAAAAGATAATATGATTTTCTTAGTTCCCAGTTGGACTTATGGGCAAATACAGCTTTAGTATCGTCAAAATTTATCATTACAATTTTTCATTATTTGCCTTGTCATTTAAAATTTTTGATAGGTTTTTTGTAAGATTTCTTCTAGAGTAATTTAGATAATTTTTATTTTCAAATATAAATTCATTTAACATACAAGTTTCTATAAATTCATATATCCCATTTTCATCTGAATAATCAAATGTTTTTCCCGCTTTACATTCCTGAATAATTTTAGCAGCATCGCCATCTGTTGGACCAATGCATAAAATTGGTTTTCTAGCCCCTAAATATTCGAAAAGTTTTCCTGTTAATATTCCTTTGTTATTAGCTATTTTAGGAATAACTAGAAGGAGCATATCACTAGCTAATAAAAGATTAATAGATTCTTTGTGTTTCACATGATTATTAAAACCAGCAATTCCATTTAGTAAATGTTTGGTTGGCTCGTCAGCTTTGCCAGTAAATTCAATACTAATATTCAGATTGGCAATTGACTTTTTAATGGAATCCAGTGGATAATCCTTGGTAATAGTTCCAACATAAGAAAGTAAAAATTTTCTGTCTTCATTTGTTGAGGGAAATAAAAAATCATCCTCGTCAAAGCCGTTCGGGATTACGTGAATTTTCGATTCTTGAATTAGATTAGACTTATTAATTAAGAGTTGTTTAATAGAATCACTAACTACCACTATTTTATCGGATTTTTCAATAACTCCTTTTTCGTAATTTAAATCTTTTCGCTTTGCCCATTTTGTATGAAGCATGGATTTATAATAATATATATCTGTCCAGGGATCTCTTAGATCCGCTATCCATTTAATATTTAGTGTTTCTTTTAGTTTTAAGCCAATAAGTTGGGTAGAATGCGGAGGACTTGTAGTAATTACGGTATCAATATTTTCTCTTTCTAGTACTTCAACAGCCTTCTTGTAAGCGAAATCATTCCAACCTTTTCTCGAGTCTGGAATAAAAAAATTCCCTCTAATAAATCGTGCTATTTTTTGGAAAAAATTAGGACTTCCTTCATTGACAAAACCTGCATATGGTGTTTGGTTATTATTGATTTTCTTGTAAAATGAGTATGGTTCATTTGTTTTAGTTAAATAAACATTGGTATTTTCAGGTATATCGTTTATTAATGAATTATCAATTACTGGGTAAGAAGCAAAATCTGGGTCTACACTTATTATATATGGATCAATATTTTGATTTTTAAAATACTTTATAAACTTAACCCATCGTTGAACTCCTGCTCCACCGCTAGGTGGCCAATAGTAAGTAATGACCAAAACCTTTTTCATATTTCTGGGAATTGTCTTTCCTTTAATTTAAAAAACAATATTAATAGAAATAAAAGAAGAACAATAATTGAACTTGAAAATGAAATTACAGAAGCATACTTAAATATTGGCAAATCGTACTTAAATAATATTTGGTGAGTTCCAGAACTAACTTTCAACCCTCTTAAAACATAATTGATTCTAACATGAGGAGTTTCAACTCCATCTACAAACGCTTTCCATCCTTTGTCATAAAAAACTTCAGAAAAAACGATTAATTCTTCAGACTGGGATTGTATCTCGTATTCCAACTGATTTGCTCTATAGCTTAAGAGATTAACTTTAGAATTGCCTGACATGGAAATGTCTCCAATTATATCCCTATACCTTTCATCAATCACAGCAATGTTGGATGGGTCAAAAGAGGAATCGTTTAAAAAAGAAATTTCTGTATCAGCATTAGGGACCCATTTAATTTCTTTGACTGTCCAAGCATTTCCTAATGAATATGGATTTTTTAAAACTCCTGGTGTCTTGTCTCTATTTGGATTCACAAAATCTACAACAGCATTTCCATCAGGATTAAAAATATAATACTTTGTATTTAGCATATTAAAAAAGTGATTTGACTTAATTAAATCAAACTGATTGCTCTTTAAAGAATTATTCAAATTATTATACTCTTTTTGAAAATAGAAGTCAATAAGCTCTTGAACTCTCTTAACTTTAACTGCTGAATATCCTCCAATAGATTTATGGAGAAAGGATGTTCTTGCGCTATTCAAAGGATTACCCATTTCTAAAACTCGGTAATTGGTATTTTGGTTCAGTGCTTTAAAAGATTGAATATTGGCAATTCTATTTCTATAATCGCTATCCTCAAACTCATTTAAAACTTCTCTCATTGTGTTTTGAACACCTATCCTTAAATCGTTATTTAGAGAAATTTCATAATCTCTAATTGCCAAATCTGCAGCTTTGGGAGAATGTGGATAAAACTTGAGCTCATAATCTTGCCAATACTTTAATCCACTTTTTCTAGTAAGCTGTGTTTCAAGATCTGAATGGTCATTATTGTTCAAATATCTTTTACTAACACCCCACATATCGAATAAAACCGTCAAGCCTATAGAAACAATTAAAATATGCTTTGATATTTTATTTTTTATAAATAAGAACATAAAGAATAAAACAATGGAAACTAAAATTAAAGAACGTAGAGCATCTTGAGAAAGAATTCCGATTCTAAAATCAATTAACTCACTTACATAAGATCCAGTTTGAGGATCCATCACAGATAATTGATTAATTATTTGTCGTTCATTTTGAGAAATAAAATTTAGAAATAAATCAGGACTAATTACTAAAATCAAAAAGAAAACGATTACAACAGAGGAAAGGATATAAAATAAATTTAAGTTTCCAATTTTTATAAATTTTAAATCCACTTCTTTATTCAAAAAATCTGACTTTTTTTCAATAAACTGAAATAACCATAAAATCCCTATAAGGGGAAGGATTAGTTCAGCAATGACTAAAATCATAGTAACCGATCTAAATTTTGAATAACCTGGGAAAAAATCAGCAAATAGTTTAGTTAGAAACATCCAATTGTGACCCCAGGATAAAAAGATCGAAATTAATAGTATAATTAACAGTGGCCACTTAATCCTATCATTTAAAAAGAAAAGACCAAGAAAAAACAAAAGAAAGATAGTAGCACCAATATAAACCGGACCTGCGGTTGAAGGCTGATTACCCCAATAAGAACTTATAGTCCATCCTTTTTGATAAGCATCTTTCACAAAATTCTTAAGTCTAGTACTGACATTATTATTTTCCATTAAATTTTCATCTAATAAATAAGGGCCTGAGCCTCCTCCTTTAATATTAGGGATTATTAGATTTAAACTTTCTCCTATTCCATAGCTCCAATTGGTCATGTAATTGATATCTAAGCCACCTGTTTTAGACTTATCATTATCCCCAAGAGTATTTGAAGTTAATTCGGAAGGACCTCTTTGAGAATCAGGTAAATAGTCATAAGTCATAAATAAATTTCCAGAATTACACATTACTGCTAATAGACCCGCAACAACTAACAAACCTGTAGTTTTAAAAAATGAAGGCATTCTTTTGGCCTTATAAAATCTAATTAGCTCACTAAATCCTAGAGGAATTAAAATCATAAAGGTGTAATAGGTAATTTGAACATGATTAGATTTCAACTCAAGACCAAGAAACAAAGCCATTAATATGGAACCTACAATAGCTTTTTTCCTGTAGGAATATATAAATGCCCCAACAATCATTGGCATAAAAGCCATAGCCATTATTTTAGAATTGTGCCCTACTGCGAGACTAATAAAAAAGAAAGAGCTTAAACCAAACATAATAGACCCTACAATGGATAACCAAGGTTTTATACTCATACATATACAAAGAATATAAAAACCTAATAAATATAAAAAAAGAACACTAATTGGATGTGGTAGACCAAGAGACATGATTTTTTGGGCGTAACTCAATAGATTTGCATCATGTTTTACAGAAACTTGTGTAGCTGGCATTCCTCCAAACATAGAATTGGTCCATAAAGGCTCTTCATTATATTCTTCTCTGTGGTCTCTTATTTCTTTAGCTACTCCCTTATGATTATCTATATCGTCTTGTTTTAAAGCAAGACCATTTAAAACAGGTGACAAATAAGTAATAGATACAATTAGAAAAAATAAAACTGCCGCTAAATGAGGGTAGTTTTCTTTAAAATTATAATTCATATATAAAGTTTATATATTCAAATATAACAAGCTTATTTATAAAATATAACTTATTATTAATTAAGACTTACTTACTTAAGTATAGGTTTCTTTCAGAATATATCTTTCTAAAGAAGGGATCTTTCAAGTCTTTGATAAATCTTATTGCTTCTCCAGTTGATTTCATTTCAGGGCCTAATTCTTTGTTTACATTTGGGAATTTATCAAATGAAAAAACTGGAATTTTAATAGCATAACCGTTTTTTTCAGGTTTAAAATCAAAGTCTTTTACTTTCTTTTTCCCCAGCATTACTTTGGTGGCATAATTTACATATGGTTCTTTATATGCTTTTGCAATAAATGGCACTGTTCTTGAAGCTCTAGGATTAGCTTCAATAATATATACAGTATCGTCTTTAATAGCAAACTGAATATTTATAAGTCCAACTGTTTTTAAAGCTTTTGCTATTGTATGGGTATATTCCTCAATTTGTTGAATAATAAAATCTCCTAAATTATAAGGAGGTAAAAGAGCGTAAGAATCTCCCGAATGTATTCCAGCAGGCTCAATATGTTGCATGATTCCAATAATTTTAACATCGTCACCATCACAAATAGCATCTGCTTCTGCTTCAATTGCTCCATCCAAAAAATGATCTAGAAGAATTTGATTGTCTGGCATATCTTTGAGAATATCTACCACATGATGCTCTAAGTCTTCTTCATTAATGACAATCTTCATTTTCATTCCACCTAAAACATAACTAGGTCTAACAAGTAAAGGGAAACCCAAATCTTTGGAAAGCTCAATGGCTTGTTCAGCAGACTCAACAACTCCAAATTTTGGATAAGGAATATTATTATCTTTTAAAAGATTAGAAAAACTTCCTCTATCTTCCGCCAAATCAAGAGCCTCATAAGAAGTTCCAAGAACTTTTATGCCATATCTAGATAATTTCTCCGCAAGTTTTAAAGCTGTTTGCCCTCCAAGTTGAACAATAACACCTATAGGTTTTTCATGGAGAATAATATCGTAAATATGTTCCCAAAAAACAGGTTCAAAATAAAGCTTATCAGCTGTGTCGAAATCTGTCGATACAGTTTCTGGATTACAATTTATCATAATAGTCTCATAGCCGCACTCTTTGGCAGCTAAAACACCATGAACACAACAATAATCAAATTCTATTCCTTGACCAATTCTATTAGGACCAGATCCAAGAACTACTACTTTAGGTTTATTAGATACAATAGATTCGTTTTCTTGTTCAAAAGTTGAATAAAAATATGGGGTTTCAGCTCTAAATTCAGCAGCACAAGTATCTACTAATTTATAAACTCTTTTAACGCCTAAATCATGTCTTTTATTAAAAACTTCACTTTCTAAACAGCCTAGTAAATGGCCTAATTGTCTATCTGCATAACCTTTTTGTTTCGCTTCAAATAATAATTCCTTAGGTAAATTGTCAATATCAAATGCTTCAATTTTATCTTCAATAGCTAGTAATTCTTGAATTTGTCTTAAAAACCAATCATCAATTCTGGTTTTTTCTTGAATCTTTTTAAAAGGTATTCCTAGCTTTATTGCATCATAAATATGAAATAACCTATTCCAACTTGGGAACTCTAAGCTTTTTAAAATTTCATCCTGATTTTTAATCTCTTTCCCATCAGCACCAAGACCATTTCTGTTTATCTCAAGGGATTGACAAGCTTTTTGAAGAGCTTCTTGAAAAGATCTACCAATTCCCATTACTTCCCCAACAGACTTCATTTGAAGGCCTAATCTTCTATCAGAACCTTTAAACTTATCAAAATTCCATCTAGGAATTTTTACAATTACATAATCTAAAGTTGGTTCAAAAAAAGCAGATGTTGATTTAGTAATTTGATTATCTAATTCATCTAATGAGTATCCTATGGCAAGTTTAGCAGCTATTTTTGCAATTGGGTATCCTGTAGCTTTAGAAGCTAATGCAGATGAGCGACTAACTCTTGGATTTATTTCAATAGCAATAATATCTTCATTCTCATCATCACTAACAGCAAATTGAACATTACATCCACCAGCAAAATCTCCAATAGCTCTCATCATTTTAATAGCCATATCTCGCATTTTCTGATAAGTTCTATCGCTTAATGTCATAGCTGGAGCAACTGTTATTGAATCACCTGTATGAATACCCATAGGATCCATATTTTCAATGGAACAAATTATTGTAACATTATCATTTTTATCTCTTAATAATTCTAACTCAAACTCTTTCCATCCAATTACTGCCTTATCTATCATGACTTCATGAATTGGAGAGGCATGAAGCCCTCTATTCAATAAAGAGTCAAAATCTTTTACACTATGAACAAAAGAAGCGCCAGAACCACCAAGTGTATATGATGGTCTAATACATAACGGGAAACCAAATTTTTGCGCAATCTCTTTACCTTGCAAAAATGATTTTGCAATTAATTGTGGAGCCATCGGAACATCAATTTTATCCATCAACTTTCTGAAAGCTTGTCTATTTTCAGTTATTTCTATTGCATCAATATCAACACCAATTATTTTAACCTTGTATTCTTCCCACAGGCCAACTTCATTACATTTTATACACAAATTTAAAGCTGTTTGACCACCCATTGTAGGCAGAACAGCATCAATACTATGAGATTTAAGAATTTGTTCTATCGAGTCTATTTCAAGGGGAAGTAAATAGATGTTATCAGCCACAACTTTGTCGGTCATAATCGTAGCGGGATTAGAGTTAATTAAGGTAACCTCAATACCTTCTTCTCTTAATGATCTTGATGCTTGAGAACCAGAATAATCAAATTCACATGCTTGGCCTATGACTATAGGTCCACTTCCAATGATAAGTACAGATTTTATAGATGTATCTTTTGACATATTAAAACTTTGAGGACGAAAATAAGTAAAAGAAGGTCAAAATATTCATGTTGTTAAAAAAAAGGCAAAAAAAAACCTCCATAAGGAGGTTTTTAAAAAGTGGCGACGACATACTCTTCCAGGTATTACCCTAGTACCATCTGC
>CAYREL010000038.1:0-7449 GCA_964423275.1 uncultured Flavobacteriales bacterium
GTTAGACCAAGTTATTAATAAACAAAAGGGGTATTTCCATTTAGATTCTCAACCAGTAACATTAACTGCAAAGGACCATAGACCAGCTTATGGAACTGATGGTGATTACTTCTCAAAACCCAGCTTAAATGACATTACAGAAGCCATATACAACCTAATGCATGAGAGCAATCCCAAGTTATATCCAAGTATTTTCTAAGAGTTATGAAAAGAATTATATTTTTTTTCACATTTTTAGTTACTTTCCTTCAAGCGTTTAACCAAGAGATAGGGTATAAAAATATAGATAGTTGGATTGAGGATAATCCTGGAGAACTAGTTCCCATTCGTATTGAATTCAATGATAACATTGATTGTTTCAATCTAAATCAGCGATTTAAAGACCAACAAACTACAGTTAATCAACGTCCAAAAATTGTGAATAGGCTTTTACAAGAGCAAGCTATTAAATCTCAAGAATTTGTATTGGATTTCTTAGAAAAACACACTCCATCCAATGACTATTATCATTCGTTTTGGATTGTAAACATTATTGTTGCTCGATTAGATTATGCAACAATTGAAAAATTGTTGCAATTTTCTAATATTTCGTCTATAAAAATTGAAAATAACCAATTTATTCCCCATGATGATATTGAGTTGTCATTGGAAAATAATAGAACCCCCAACGGTGTTGAAAATGGTTTAATTGCAATAAACGCACCTGCCATGTGGGCACTTGGCTACACTGGAAGAGGAAGATTAGCTTACAATTATGACACAGGGGTTTGGCCAAATCACCCTGCATTTAGTAATAGATTTATTGGTGACAGATTTCCTATGCAACAAAGTTGGATTGGTTATTTTAATACATTTCCTAACGGTTCTATTCAAAATCATGGAACACACACCCTAGGAACAATTGCAGGACTAGTAGAGTCTACTAACGATACCATAGGAGTTGCTTTTGGTTCTTATTGGATTGCTAATGATTTTGTCACCTCTACAGTACAAGCACTTCCTCCTATTGTTAATATGGTAGAGGCCTTTCAATGGGCTTTGAATCCAGATAATGACACTTCTACAACAGAGGATATTCCAGATGTGATAAATAATAGTTGGCGATGGTATGACGGAAATGACACCATTCACTGTCAAGGTTTTGTTGTAAATCTTATGAATGCTATTGAAGCAGCTGGCATTGCAAATGTTTTTTCTGGAGGAAATTCGGGTCCAAATAATTCAAGTGTAAATTCTCCACAAAGAATAAACACCACTGAAGTAAATACATTCTGCGTGGGTAGTGTTAATGGGAACATTTCTTTTCCTTATCCAATATCAAATTTTTCTACAAGAGGACCTTCTCAGTGTTCTGCTTCTGGATCATTAGCTATTCACCCCGAAGTTGTAGCACCAGGTCAGAATGTAAGATCAGCATGGGAACAAAATAATTTTAATACAATATCCGGTACTAGCATGGCTGCACCTCATGTTTCGGGAGCCATTTTACTATTAAAAGAAGCTTTTCCTTTCCTTTCTGGAGAAGAACTTCTTTGGGCACTTTACTTATCTGCTGTGGATTTAGGTGTTGCTGGTGAAGACAACATTTATGGAATGGGGATGATAGATGTTCATGCAGCATTTCAACATTTAAGCCAAATTCATACTCCCGTGGATCCCTCAAATCTGATTTATGATATTCATCTTGACTCTGTAACCATACCTAATTTTAGGGAAAATACATGTGAAAACACATTTACACCAACAGTATTTTTTAAAAATCTTGGAGATTTTACAATTACCAATATTGAATTTACTTTAAAAATTAATGGAGATACTATTCTAAATAACACTTGGACGGGAAGTTTAGCTCCAAATTCTAGTTCCAGTTTTACTTTTCCTGTTTTAAGTGGTTTAAATTCTGGCAAAAATGAAATACAAGTATTGGCTAACCTAGGAAACTCCTTTAATGAATATGATTACTTTAATAACAGTACCATCCTAAGATTTTCAATTATAAAGGAAATAACAACACTTCCATTTATAGAGGATTTTGAAAATGGTATCAACGACACCACATGGATTATTGAAAATATAGATCTTGACAAAACATGGAGAATTGATTCTACAAGTGGCTTACCGTGGAGCGATCATTCAGCTTGCATTAAGCTTTTTTCTTACGCTCCTAGGAACAATCAGAAAGATGGTCTTATAACTCCTAAAATAAGCCTTTCTACATCTAATGATTTATTTTTGACATTTGATATGGCATATCAAAAAAGAAATGCTTCAGGTGTATTAAACGACACTCTAAAGGTGTTTGTCTCTAATAATTGTGGATTGTCTTATGACTATTTGGTTTACGAAAAGCATGGGTATAATCTTAGTACTTTTGACACATCTTCTTTTGATTTTATTCCTGAGTATTTCACTCATTGGAGAAACGACACTATTAATCTTTCTAGTTTTTCTAACGAAGACATTTTAGTTAAATTTGAAACTACTAACAGAGCTGGAAACAACTTATATTTAGATAATATAAAAGTATTTGAAGGGTTAAATGCTCCTCTTTCAATATCCAAAACTGATTTATTAGAATTTGAACTTTATCCAAATCCAACTGGATCGAATATCAATATACTTTTTGAGAATAATAATAGTAATTACTCATATGCAACTGTTTACAACCCATTAGGAGAAGTTATGTTATTTTCAAAGTTAGATGGCTACCAAACATTATTACCAACCAAAAAATTAAGTTCTGGAATTTATATTGTTCAACTTTTTCAAAGTGGGAAAAGCTCAACAAAGTCCTTTATTAAGTGGGAAGATTAATTTTTTTTTAAATAATACCTTTTTTATGAAACAAGAAACTAAAGAAAAGCTTGATTATTTTGTAGAAAAGTACAATAACTCCACTTTTATTGAACCCGACCCAATCGGACTTGTTCATAGGTTTTCAGATCAAAAAGACATTGAGATATTTGGATTAATAATAGCTACCCTTTCCTGGGGAAATAGAAAGTCAATTATAAAAAGTGGTGAAAATCTTTTAAAAATAATGAATAATGACCCTTTTAACTTCATAACAAATTTTAATGAAAATGAATTGAATTTATTAAATGAATTTAAGCATAGGACATTTAATTCTTTTGATTTGCAATTTTTTATCTTAAGACTTAAAATAATATACAAAAGGTTTAGTTCTTTAGAAGAGTTATTTGCTCCAGATTTCAAAAAAAACAACAATTCATTTGAAGCAATTGTAAATTTTAGAAAAGAATTTTTGGGAGAACATCATGAAATTAGAACTAAAAAACATATTGCAAACCCTATTAAAGGGTCTGCAGCTAAAAGAATAAATATGTTTTTGAGATGGATGGTTAGAAAGGATGATAAAGGCGTAGATTTTGGGATATGGAATAAAATAAGTCCATCAAAGCTGTCTTGTCCCTTAGATATTCATAGTGGTAGGTCCGCTAGAGAACTAAATCTTTTGAAAAGAGAACAAAATGACTGGAAAGCAGTTGAAGAACTAGATATTTCATTACGGAAATTGGATTATAAAGATCCCGTAAAATATGATTTTGCACTTTTTGGAATGGGAATTGAATCCAAAGAGATTTAAATCAAATTATATTGACTAAATTCGTTTTTTAATGAGTCTACTTTATCCTGATTTTCTTTGGGCATTACTTTTGAATATTGTACCAATATTCATTCACCTGTTCAATTTACAAAAACACGAAACCATTTATTTTTCCGATGTTTCACTCTTGAAAACTATAGAAGAGAAAACAAAAAGAAAGTCTCAATTAAAAAATATTCTATTACTTATTTCTAGAATCTTATTTGTAAGCTCTTTAGTTATAGCTTTTTGTTTCCCATATAAAAAGAATCAAAAAATAGACTTATTAAAAGATTTAAATAAAGTGGGGGTTTATATAGACAATTCTTTTTCAATGAGTAGAAGTTACCAAAACCAAACACTCCTTGAATCAGCAAAAGACGATGCAATTAAATTAATAGAAAATTTACCTGAAGAAACTAAGTATGTTTTAACCACTAACAATAAAAAAAATAACAAGCAATATTTTATTGATAATAATGAGATTAAAAAAGAAATTATCAATTTAAAAACAACTGCTCAAACACTAACTATTTCGGAAGCAATAGAAATACAACATGAACAGTTAAAGCTTGAAAAATTAAATTCCTTTTGGTTTACAGATCTTCAAGAAAACACTTTGGATTTAGATAAAATTAAAGACGAAACTATTATTGAAAATATCAACATTCTTCAATATGGCTCAACTTCCAATGAGAATATTTCAATTGACTCTGTGTGGTTTAATAAAAATAATAGAACAATTAACAGCAATGAAAATTTAAATGTTAAAATCACCAATCATTCATCTGAAGAAATAGAATTTCAAACCAAATTAAATATAAATAATGGCGAGGTTTTAAACCAGTCTTTTAATAAAATTAATCCTAATGAGTCTACTGAAGTAAAATTTGATTATTCAGTTAATGAAAAAGGAATTAAATCGGGATTAATTAGCTTAATAAATCCGTCTAATAACGATTTATTATTTGACGATAAATATTTCTTTTCTTATATGCTAGAGGAGAAATTTTCAATAGTTAATATACACCAAGGTGAAAATAAATCAAATAAATCTGTAGAAACACTATTTAAGTCTGTTGAGAAAAGCAATTATAAAAATATAGATATTAATAATGGGATTACTAATCAGGATTTAAATGCAGAACTTATTATTTTGAATGAACTATCAAAAATTGATAAAAAAATCCTTCAACTGCTATCAAGTTCTTCTAAAAGAAAAAGCATATTAATTTTTCCTTCCTTCAGTAGTGATATAGATTATAAAGATTTATATAAAATACTTGGTATTAAAAGTTCTGAATTAATCAACTTAAAATTAGAATTAGATATTGAATCTATTGATTTAAGTTTTTTTAAAAATATTTTTTCAAATTATGATGAAAATTTAGACCTACCCTATTTTAACAAATACCTTGAAATTCAAAACTTATACAATCCAATTAATTATATAAACTTAAGTAATGCAGAGCCTTTAGTAAGTAAATATTCTTTTAAAAACAATGACTTTTATTTTTTCACTGCCAATTTAAGTAGGGAATATTCAAATTTTGGCCAACATGCTTTGTTTGTACCTATTCTTCTTCGAATAAAAGAGAAGTCTGCCAATGATATAACTAGTCAAATTTCAATTAATGAGTTGGAGAATTTCAAAATTAATCAAGCAATTCAACAAAATGGAAATATACAAATTACCAATCATTTAAGTGAGCCAACTTTCTCTTTCTACCCTGTAATTTCAAGTAGTTCTGGTTCGTCGTCATTGTATATTAAGAATATGATTGAATCCACTGGTCACTACTTCATATATAACAACGATAGTTTGGTAAGTGGATTTTCAGTCAATAATTCAAAAAGCGAATCTAAAATGGCATTTTCTTCTTCTAAAGAACTTAGTGCGGAGCTTGAAAATTTAGATTTAAATGATAAAATTCACAATTGGGACATAAAGCAAAATAAATATCCCGAACTAATCAAAAACAATAATAAGGATTTAGAATATTGGATATATTTTATTTATTTAAGTTTAATATGCCTAATTTTAGAAATCATAATAATTAAAAAACTAACCTAATATGTCTTCACTTTTAATTAAAAATGTAAATATTATAGACCCCAACTCTGAGTTTAATAATTCTAAAAAAGACATGCTTATAAAAAATGGATTAATTGAAAAAATTGAAGACAATATTGATGAAAATAATTCAGAAACAGTTCAAGAAGACAATCTTCATGTTTGCCCTGGTCTTTTCGATTTTTCAGTAGATTTTCCCGAACCTGGAAATGAACAAAGAGAAACTCTAAAATCAGGCGTATTTTCCTCAAAATCTGGTGGTTTCACTGGCTTAGGACTTCAGCCTACTTACCAACCTGCTAGAGATAAAAAAAGTGAAATTCTTTTCTGCAAAAACACTACTAAAGATTTTGGAATAGATGTTGTTCCCTTTGGAGCGATCTCTAAAGAGTTAAAAGGAGAACAATTGGCAGAAATGTTTGACATGTACAAAGCGGGAGCACTTGCCTTTTCAGACAATATGCGACCAGTTCATAATAGCGGTCTTTTTTCAAGAGCATTACTTTATGCAAAGAACTTTAATGGATTAATAATCTCTTTTCCTTACGAAGAAAAAATATCTCCCAACGGTCTAGTAAATGAAGGTGTTATTTCAACTAAATTAGGTTTGGAAGGAATTTCAGATTTATCAGAAGAACTCATGGTCAATAGAGATTTATTGATAAATAAATACCATGAGGGAAGGTTACACTTTAATATTTTATCTTCAAAAAAGAGCTTGGAACAGGTTGAAGTTGCTAAAAAAACTCAAAATAATTTGAGCTGTGGAACATCCATTTTTCACCTATTATTTGACGATGAAATTATTAATCAATTTGACAATAGATTTAAAATACTTCCACCCTTTAGAACAAAAGAAGATAGAAATGCACTTTTAGAAGGAGTTAAAAATGGAACGATAGATATAATTACATCTTATCATCAACCCAATGAAAAAGAAACAACTAATGTAGAGTTCAGCTTGTCCCCCTTTGGAACTATAGGTACCCAGGTTTGCTTTCCGTTAGCTCTAACTTATCTTAAAGAATATATTGGACTTGAAAAAATTGTACAATGTATGTCTATCAATCCTCGAACAATACTTCAACTTGAAGTTCCTATTATAAAAGAGGGTTATGGAGCAAATATGACATTATTTAATCCAGATAAGAAATGGACTTATGATAAGAACAACAACACCTCTATGAGCGAAAATACTGGTTTGTTCGGTGCTGAACTTAATGGATTTGTTCACGGAACCATTCATGAAAGTAATTATCATAAAAATCTTCTGAAATAATAAATAATATTCTACATTTGCTGTGGGCAAGTCTCATACGACCAGCTCCTGTTGAATCCCCCAGGATGGGAACATAGCAAGGGTAAACGGTTGTAGCGGTGCGATATGAGTAGCTTGCCCTTTTTTTTTGTATCTTATTGGACAGCAATGTCTATAGAAATAAAAGAAATAAAAAAATTAAATCCTTTACAATTATCTCAGTGTATTGAAATTTCCAATCGTTTATTTGGAAAAGGTTATCATTCTAGAAAATATTTCTTAAAAGAAGAGATTGTTTCAATCGTTGCTATAAAGAATAACAATATCATTGGTTTTTTTATTGGAAAAAAAGAAATTAAAAATGTGGTTATAGATTGTATTGCCATAAAAAAGAGATGGCAAAAAAAAAGTATAGGAACAAAACTTATGACTTTCTATTTTCAAAAATTTCTAAATTCTAAAGACAAGGTAGTTGCCTATGCATGGAAAATTAAAAACGAGATACCTGCA
>CAYREL010000039.1:0-7374 GCA_964423275.1 uncultured Flavobacteriales bacterium
TTGGATTTTTTAAATTATGGATTATTTCTTTTCCAAAAATGTCAAATATAGAAATCAAATATTCATCATTATTTTCAAAATTTTTTAAATTTATTAAATCAGAAGAAGGGTTTGGATATACTGAGAATTTATTTTCAGATATTTCAACTGCTGATAATGGATAATTTCCTACGTTATCAATACAGAAATAAGCAGGTGTATTCATTCCAAAAGCACCTACATCACTCGAACTTAAATTAAATACTATACTATCAAACTGTCCATTTGGTAATTCGACATATGCCCAATCTTTTACAATATAATCCAAACTACTATCGGCATGCGTGAAGTCTGCCAAGAAAAACTCTACACTATCAGAAATTGAACCATTAGAATATCCATAAATGTGTAATTTAAAGTAATCCTGGTCTACGTTGGTGAATTTCTTTGCAAATGCATCCCCATCTCTCATACTATTTGCAGCATAGGTGTTATTAGTTATGTGAACACTAAAAGATCCTGTTTGATTGAATACAATAGTAGAATTTGATTTGCCGATTGCGTAATTAGAACTTGATCCCCAACCACTTCCAGCTTTTGCGCTGTACTGATTGGTTGATCCTGAAGTAGTACTATCAGTCATATTAGAATAACTCCATCCAGAAGACCAGTAACCATATACAGCTCCATAAGTAGTGTCGTAAGCATTGTGGAATTGATAATCTCCAGAAGAAAAACTACTGCTAAATATAGAGTTGTTATGCTGCCCAGATAAATCTGAACCATCCCAATAAGATTCAGAAGAAAGAGTGAGGTTTTCAAAGTCTGCAACATTTTGTTGAGCATTAAGGTCTCCAAATGCTATTGAAAGAATGATAAGTAGGTAATTTATTTTTTTCATTATTTATTTTTTATTTGTTTATTTTAATATTGATTCCTATTTCATGATTTATCAAGGGCATAGGTCTATTCATCACCACTTGATAATTGGTGTTGTACAAGTTGTTGATCTTGTAAAATATTTTTGCAGAATTATTTTTCAATTTAACTCTGAAACTTAAAAACAATCTTCCGAGATTAAATGAAGGAAGAAAGTTTTCATTATCTCTTGAAGTAAATACGTATCCAGTATAGTTATGTAAATAGGTAAAAGTAAATTCCTTATAACTTATTTGACTTTTAAATACTAGTTTGTAGTGAGGGGTATATATAAGTTGTTTGTCTTGGGAATTATTATTAGAGTTGTAAACTTCAATATTGGTACTTAGATTATAAGCAGTTTTAAGAGTGAAATCATAAGTTATTTTTTTGTTTATAAAATGAACTTTAGAACTTGTTTCAAGTCCGCGATTCCATACTTTTTTAACATTCATTGGAGACCAAAAACTACCAGTTGGTTGCCAAAGTATCCAATTATCAATCCATCTTGAATATAGAGAGGGTTCAAATGAAAAAATTACTTTATTAATTTTCTTATTCCAAATTATTCCAATATCACTAGTATATCCTTCTTCAGGAACAAGATTTATATTCCCTCCAGGGTTCCAAAAAAGATCGTTGATAGTTGGAAATCTATATACTTTTCCAGCATTAAAATATAAATTGAAATGATTGTAAAATTCTCTTTTTAAGGAATAAGAAAAGGTAAATGGTGAAAGATATTTCTTATCGTATAGCATACTAGTTGTTAGTAAATGTTTTAAGCGATACTTCGGATTGTTAATTTTAAAAGATCCAGTTATAGAGGTCCTATTTATTTCTGCAATATTTAAATAGTTGTTTCCACTAGAGCTAGCTAGGCTGTTGGTTAAGTTAATTTTTAAAACATTGAAGTTGTTAATCGATTTGGAAAAGTCAAACTGATTTATAAATGTTTTACAAGGATTATTTCCAAAAACAGACCTAATAGAATCTGTGTAGATATTTTTCTCATCATAGTATGCAGATTTGAATTGTACATATGCGTTTGAAAAACTATGTTTTATTGATGTAAAAACCCTGTGATTAATATCGTTTTGAAATGCAGAACTTGGTGATTCCAAAAGACCACTAGGAATTTCTCTATCTATCACTTGTCCAAAATAAATTACTAGAAAATCAGTTTTAACCAATGAAATTTTTGTAGAACTCATTAAAGCAAGATGTTCAAGAGATGCATTTTCTTGGTTTTTCTTTTCCTCGTTTGGATCTAGGTAAGAATAATTGTTAAGTGCACTTTTTCTAAACAAATTAATAGAAGTTTCTAATTTACTTTTAGAATAGTTGATTTTTAGAAAATTAGAATTTTGTTGAAATGAACCTTGCACTGTTCCAGCCTCTATAAATGATTTTCTTTCTTGATTATCTCCAAGTACTACAGCTCCAGCTAATGCTCCATTGGCCAAATTTGAATTTGAAATTCCGTATAATACACTAACAGAGTTGAAAAACACGGACGGAATTGTTGAAAAATCTACCATCCCGTTTAATGGATTATTAATTACAAAATCATTGTAAATTAATGAAGTCTGCTGAGCATTTCCTCCTCTTGTGGATATGCTGGATAAAGTTCCAGGACCGTAATGTTTTAGATAATTGATAGTTTCTCCTTCCAAAATCTGATCTATCGTTTCATTGGATCTTTCTTGGGATAATTGAAGATTTTTATTAGATTTTAAGAAGTCCTCGTTTACAAGAAAATTTGAAGTTCTTTTTTCAAAAGTTTGAAGATGTTTTGAAGTATCAACCATTTGGAAGAAGAAATCCCCCATTGAGTTCACAATAATAAAAAATAGTATAAAATATTTCACTTCTGTTGTTTACCATTTAACAGCAAAACGTGAAATTAAAGATGCAGGAGGTGGTTATTTTAAATTATTACACCCACTACTATCTATAACTAGAAAAGCTCCAATCCACGAAAGCTATCTAAAACTTAAAGAGGCAGGTCTCCTGACTTGTTGAAATTTTGTTAGCCTTCCCATTGTTAAACAGTGGCATAAAAACAAAATATAATCAACTTACAGTTGCGGGACAGTCAATGAATTTAACATTGTTCCCTTTTAATTTTGCTTTTGGGCAAAAACCTAAATAAGTGATAGTAAAATGAATTACAAATTTAGTATTTATTAGACGACGTCTCCCTTTTTTTTTGAATTATTATCAATAATTAATTTTAATAAGCCAAATTTTACTTAATTCTTTCAATTTTTAATAAAATTAAATTCAACAGTTATTAAACCACAAAATATTATGGCTATTTTTAAATATAAATTTGAAAATTTTGTTTAGAACAATTAAAATATTATTTGTTACAATTTTATTGGCTGTAAATTTAAGCCCTAACTTTTCACAAAACTCGTGGTCTACCTTAATAGACTCCGTTTCCACTTTATCTTCACCAAGAGCTGTTGATTTAAATTTAGACGGAACTAAAGATATTGTTCTTGGTGCAGGAACAGATTCAACTTACAGTAACTATGGAGTTGTTGCATTGGATGGCGTTTCTGGTCAGTTATTATGGAATCTTCCAACACCTGACGAGATTTTCACAAGTGCTGTTTTTAACGACATTAATAATGATTCTATCCCAGATGTTTTTATTGGAGGAAGAAATGCTCAGTTATATGCAATAGATGGTTCAAACGGTAACATAATTTGGGAATTCTTCCCACAAAATACTGGATTAAATCCTGCAGATTCTGGATTATACAACTTTTACTCTTCTCAAATTTGTAATGATTTTGATGGAGATAATGTCCAAGATATTTTAGTTACCAACGGAGGAGATCACAAAGCAGCCCCTTTTGATCCTAGACCGCCAGGACATTTAATGCTTGTAAGTGGAGCAACTGGAAATTTAATTGCAAAAGCTGTAAGTCCTGACAGTGCTGAAATATATAGTTCACCAGTAATTCTTTCACAAAGTGGTGTTATAAATACCGAAAGTATTGTATTTGGAACAGGTGGTGAACAGCATGGAGGTGGCATGTACGTTACTAATTTCAATGATTTAATAAATGGAGATATTTCTTCTTCTATAATTTTAACTACTCATCCAACTAAAGGATTTATAGCGCCAGCTTCTCTAGCAGATGTTTCTGACGATGGATTTGTTGATATTGTTGTTCAATCCTTTTCTGGTGAATTAACGGCTTTTGATGGACTAACTTACCAACCTGTTTGGTCAAAAAATTTTCCTGGTTGTGAATCTAGTGCAGCACCTACCATTGGTAATTTTTCCGGTGGGGATTTGGTTCCAGATGTTTTTACAGTTGTTTACAGAGGCACATCTCCTACCTATTTTGATTATTACCAAGTTGTAATAGACGGTTTAACAGGTGAAATTTCTTGGATAGATAGTATTGGAAGTATGCATTTTTCATCTTCTTCAGCTTTTGATGCTAACGGAGACGGTAGAGACGAAGTTTTATTTAGTGTAAACTATATTAGTAGCTATTTTTCTCATCAGTTAAAAATGGTTGATTTTCAAAACGATACGGTAATAGATATTACAACACTTAATGCTGGTGTAAATCTTGGATGCTCTCCTTTAATAGAAGATCTAGATGAGGATGGACTTCTTGAATTCATCTATACCTATAAGTATGACAGCTTAAATCCAAGCGCTTGGAATGGTTTTTATTTTAATAGAATGAATACCAATTTTAGTACGCCATATAGAGGAATTGCTTGGGGAGCTTACATGGGAACTTCTTTTACTGGAAATTACACAAGAAATCTTTCATTATGTCCTTCTTCTAATATGATTTCTAGTTGGAATATAACCCAACCATCTTGTAACAACTTTAATGATGGTTCTGTTTATCCGTCCATAATTAATAATTATCCTAATACTTATCTTTGGTCTGATGGTACAATAGGGGATACACTAAAAAATGTTTCTCAAGGACTTTATACTCTTTTTATAACAGATACCAATAATTGTGTTGAATACCATCAGTTTCAATTAAATGATCCTTATGTAATTTCTTTTGGGAATATAACCCATAATAATTGTATTGGTGATTCTACAGGAACAGCCACAGTTTCTAGTTCTGGATGTGTGTGTCAGTTTAGTACCTGTACTTACCTTTGGGACAATGGTTCTTTAATAAAACATGCAACCAATCTTCCCCCGGGAATGCAATATGTAATTATTACCCATCCTGATGGATGTATAGTAGAAGATTCTATTTTTATTAATGAAGGATTTCCAGTTGTAGACAGTTCCTTAGTTAGTAACAAAAGTTGTTTTTATAGTAACGATGGACAAATTGAGCTTTTTCCAAACAATCCATCGACAACAAATTACAGTTGGTCCAACAGTGCATCCCAAAATATAAATTCACAACTTACTTCAGGCTCTTATTGGGTTATTGTGAATAATAATTTTTGTTCAGATTCTCTTTATTTTAATATTTTATCTCCAGATTCTATTTTCGTTAATTATTCTTATCAAGATGTATTGTGTTATGGTGATTCTAATGGAACTGTAGAATTAAGTCCAACTTCTGGTTTTTCACCATTTAGTTATGTAATGGACGGAATTATTTACAGTGATTCTGTGTTTGAAAACCTTTCTATTGGTAATTACCAGTTTTATTTAATGGACTCTACAAATTGTAATTCTGATACTATCCATATATTAATTAATCAGCCAGATTCTTTAGAAGTGACTTTTACTGTCGTTCCAGAATCTGATTCAGGATTTTTTGATGGATCGGTAATTGCTAGTGCTCTTGGAGGAACATCACCTTACTTTTATTCATGGTCACATAATCTTAACATAAATGATTCTATAATTCTATACCTATCTAATAATTATTATACATTAAATTTAAGTGATGATAATGGATGTCAATTATTAGATTCTGTCTATCTGGGAATTGTTTCAGATAATAATTTTATATCTAATGATTTTTTAAAAATTTACCCAGTTCCATCTTCTGGAAATATTTATTTAAATAACTATTCTAATGAGCTTATTAGTATTAAGATATTTGATCTTTCTGGAAAGCTAGTCAAGAATTCCTTTTTAGTAACCCCTTTTGATAAGTATTCTATTTCTCTCCCAAAAGGACACTTTGTAGCAGAAATAAAAAATAGAAATTCATTAAGTTTTCAAAAAATCATTATCCTTGATTAAGATATTTCGAATAAATTTTTTATTTCTCATCTTTTCTAGTATTTCCTGTTCTCAGACTAGTAATCCTGGAATTAAACTTGATTCAAAAGCGATGGTTGTTTCCGCTCATCCATTAGCTAGTGAAGTAGGTATAAATATTTTAAAAAAAGGGGGTAATGCTGCAGATGCAACAATTGCTGTCCAATTTGCATTAGCAGTAGTTTACCCTTCAGCAGGAAATATTGGTGGAGGAGGTTTCTTTGTTTATAGAACCAAAGATGGTTACTGTTCTACTTTAGATTTTAGAGAGAAAGCACCTTTGTTGTCAACAAGAGATATGTATTTAGACTCTAGTAATAAAGTGGTAAAAGATTTAAGTCTTTATAGTCATCTTGCAGTTGGGGTTCCAGGGACTGTGGATGGAATGGTAAATATTCACAAAAAACACGGTAAATTACCATGGAAAGAATTAGTACAGCCAGCTATTAATTTAGCAACCAATGGATTTGAATTGACAAGATTAGAGGCTAATAAATTAAATCGATTCAATAAAACAAAGGGTAAAATAAATAAGAATTCAGAGTATTATAAAGAAAATTATTCCGAAGGCGATTCAATTTCTCTGCCTCAGTTATCCAAGACTCTAACTCTAATTAGAGACCATAAAAGAGCTGGGTTTTACAGTGGAAAAACTTCTAAAATGTTGGTTAAGGAAATGAGTCTCAATGGTGGGAAGATTACTCAACAAGATTTAGATTCTTACCAAAGTATTTGGAGAGATCCTGTAATAAGTTACTACAAGGGCCACAAAATTATAAGTATGTCACCTCCATCTAGTGGTGGGATTCTTTTGACACAAATGTTAAAAATGGCTGAGCATTTTCCATTGCGAGATTTTGGTTTCCATTCTTTAAAATCTATTCATATAATGACAGAAATTGAAAAACTCTCTTTTGCAGATAGAGCAAAACACCTTGGAGATCCAGATTTTTATACAGTCCCAGAAAAATCATTAATCGACTCTTTATATCTTCTAGAAAGGAGTAATAAAATAAATATGGATTCTACACTTTTAAGTAGTGGTATTTATGCAGGTGAATTTAATTTAAAGGAAAGTGAAGAAACTACTCATTTTTCTATTGTGGATGAATATGGCAATGCATCTTCACTTACAACAACTTTAAACGGTTCTTTTGGAAGTGGAATAATTGTTGATGGAGCAGGTTTTTTACTTAATAATGAAATGGACGATTTTAGTATTCAACCTGGTTACCCAAACATGTATGGTT
>CAYREL010000040.1:0-7217 GCA_964423275.1 uncultured Flavobacteriales bacterium
CTTTTTTATTTTTTGATAATCTTAAAATATATAACCAGATAGCCTTAAAATCTTTTAATTTTTCTAGTGGGTTTCAGTTAGGAATTAAATGGGTTAATCCATTACAAATTTCTAATTCTTTTTTAAATATTGAATGGAATATGGCTCCTTCAGGTCTTTATTCTATGAGTCAAGGGCAAGTCAACCAAAGTTACTCTCACTTAGGGCATGAATTAGCCCATCCGCTTGGTTCAGGATTCCAAGAATTATTAATAAGAGGACAGTTTTGTTATAAAAACACCTTTTTAAGATTTAATTACAATTATGCAAATTTCATTATAGAGTATAGTGGTAATGAGGTTTTTGAACCTCAAGAAAATTTACTTTTTAGTATTAAGACTGAAAACAACAGATGGTTTTTAAATACAAATATTGGTGTAATGTTGAATAAAGCAACCAACATGGAAATTTCCATTGGTCATATTTCAAGAATATACAATAGTTTAGCAGAGAATTATATTTTTCTTTCTTGGCGAACTAATTTAAAAAACGATTACTTTGATCAATAAATCTAAATTTTGAGCGGATTATACATACTAATATTTGGTTTTTTCACAGCTTTGATTGTTGTACTTTTTTCAATGCCATCTTTAATAAAAGTTGCTAAACTGAAAAACTTAGTGGACTCACCCTTGGAAGACAGGAAGATGCACCGTTGGAGTATTCCAACACTAGGAGGAGTTGTGATTTTTGGTGCTATAGTTTTTTCATATTCACTTTGGTTTCCTGAAAAATATGATTTCATTGATGGAATGCTGGTTAATTTTAAATTTTTAATTTCTTCTCTAATTTTGCTCTTTTTTGTTGGGGTAAAAGATGATATTATAGGAACTGCACCGGTAAAAAAACTCATTGCTCATATAATTGTTGCTTTTATTCTTGTAGTGATGGCAGGCCTTAGAATTGAATCAATGCATGGAATATTTGGAGTGATTAATCCTTTGAGCTTATGGCAAAGTTATTTGTTGAGTATTTTAGCTTATTTAGTTATCATAAACTCAATAAATTTAATTGATGGATTAGATGGGCTTGCAGGTCTCGTTTCTTTATTGGCTTCTGTGTTTTTTGGTATTTTATTTTATTACTCTGGTAACATACCATTAAGTCTTTTAGCTTTTGTTTTGTCTGGTACAATGTTTGGATTTATATTTTTTAACTTTTATCCTGCAAGAGTTTTTATGGGTGATGCAGGATCTTTAGCAATTGGTTCAATTTTTTGTGTTTTGTCTATTAATTCAATTAATGAAAGCTATTTATTAGCTCCAATTTGGATTCAAACACTGAACAAAGCAGTTTTGGCTATGAGTATTTTGGCATATCCATTAATTGATACTTTGAGGGTTTTCACACTTAGAATCTTAAAAGATAAATCTCCTTTTACAGCTGATAAAAATCATATACACCATAATTTTGAAAAAATTGGTTTTGGCCACGCAAAATCTTCTTTATCAATTTTTTTTTATAGTCTGACAGTAGTACTTTTTCAATTGTTTTTACAATTATTTTTACACATAAATAACCCAACTTTATTGTTGTTTATTCAAATTGTCTTTTCATGCTTAACACTCTTGATTATTTATCTTTTAGCTAAGCTATACATCAAAAAAAGTTGAAAAAGATTATTCTAAATATTGTAGGACTATTAATTGTTTTTAATGTCTTTTCTCAACAATATATTTATGGAGATGTCCAAAGCAGGTATAAAATGGAAAAATATATTTGCTTTGAAGGAGAAAACCAGCACAGCTTATCCAAGCCCTACCAAATAAATAAGAACCAAAATAAGATTTATCAAAAAGGTATTTGGGAGTACTCAGCTATTATGGACTCTTCCAAATTTACTCTTTTGCCTTTTATATCTTTGCAGGAATCACCTTTGATTTCATACATTAATCCTAAAATAAATTATGCTGCAGGGTTGCAGTTAAATTATTTAAGCTCTAAGTTTTTTTACCAGATTAGGCTTGGCTTTCAAGAAGGGTTTGTAAATAATGACAGATTTTCTAGCAAAAGACCATATGTTCGTTCAATTGGTTATCTAGACGATACAAATTCCATGTCATACAGTAAGGCTATATTTCAAGGAGTTATTTCTTATAAGATCAACAAATATATTTCACTAAGTGCTGGAAATGAGAAAAATACTTTTGGCGATGGATATCGATCTCTTTGGCTTTCAGATTTTGCACCTATTTATCCTTTTATGAAATTAGAATCTACATTTTGGAAAGTTAAATATGTAAACCTTTGGTCATTACATGAAGATCATTATTCAAAGGGATTTTCAAATCTAAAGTGGGCATCTTCTCATCTTCTAAGTTACAATGTTACTAAATGGATGAATTTAAGTTTATTTGAGTCTGTAGTTTGGCAAGACAAAGATACACTTGTGAACCGTGGCCCTGATATTAATTATTTCAATCCTTTTGTCTTTTTTAGACCGGTAGAATATGGAATTGGTTCAGCGGATAACTCTCTTCTTGGTGCAGGTCTTAAAATCACAATTGACAAACAGCTCTTAATTTATTCTAGTTTTATTTTAGATGAATTTTTATTAAATGAGATAAGAAATAGAAATGGATGGTGGGGAAATAAATATGGCTTTCAAATCGGATTAAAGTCATTTGATCTCTTTAAATTAGATGGGTTATACACAATCATGGAGTTTAATTCTGTGAGGCCATTTACTTATTCTCATTTGAGTTCAAAACAAAACTATGGGCATAAAAATCATTCTTTGGCACATCCTTTAGAATCTAATTTTAAAGAGTTTTTAGTATTGGCAGGCTTTCAAAGAAATAATATAGATTTTTCAGTTCAGTACCATAATCAACAATACGGAATAGACTCTTCAGGTATTAATTTTGGAGGTAATATGTTTGAGTCTTACAATACTAAAATTACTGACAATAATCACTATATAGGGCAAGGCAACTTAGTAAAACAGAATTTGGTAATAGTACAATTGTCTTATTTGGTTGCTGCCCTTACCAATACAAAAGTTTACATTAGATATAACTATTTAGATTCTAAACCTTTTAATGGTCTTAGCATTAACAGTAAAGTTTTTAATATTGGTATATCTTCACGATTGTGGCAGGATCAGCAAGATTATTGATTGAATCGTTCAACATATCCTATAATAAATAAGAAATTGTACTAATTTCGCGTAAAATTTAATTTTAGTTTGGAAAACATTACAAAATTATCATTTACTTTAAAGATAAGAGGCTACATAGCTCTATTAAAACTTAGGCTTTCTAGTTTGGTTGTAATGTCTGCTTTTTTTGGGTTTTTATTGGCGGATGGCAACCTCACGTCTTATATATTTTTGAATTTAATTCTAGGGGGTGTTTTAATAACAGGATCTTCTAACGGGTTCAACCAGATTATAGAACATAAAACTGACGAATTAATGTCTAGAACGTTCTCTAGACCACTTCCGTCTAAAGTTTTAAGTATCCCAGAAGCTCTTACTTTTTGCATAATTACAGGTGTTTTGGGGTTGTACCTACTTGCTAGTATTAATTTTAGTTCATTTATTTTAGGGTTATTAGCAATGGTTATATATACTGTTATTTATACCCCCTTAAAAAAAATAACTCCCTTTGCAGTTTTTGTTGGAGCAATTCCGGGAAGTATTCCTCCCTTGCTTGGATATGTTGCTGTATCCAACGATTTTGGATTAGAACCAGGTATTTTATTTGTTGTTCAATTTTTTTGGCAATTTCCTCATTTTTGGGCTCTGGCTTGGAAATTAGATGACGATTATAAAAAAGCTGGATTTAGATTACTCCCTAGTGGGGATAGAAATCAAAAAAGTGCATTTCAAATAATGTTGTATTCTGCATTTTTAGTACCTGTTTCTATGCTTCCTTGGGCATCTGAAATGACAGGAACTTGGTCTATGTGGTCAGCAGTTATTATCAGTCTGATTATGTATTATCCGTCTGTTAAACTTTATTTTACATTGGATAAAAAGTATGCGACACAGTTGATGTTCATGTCTTTCTTGTATCTCCCAATTTTATTTACCATGTATTGTTTTAATCAGATATAATTTTTCTATATGCAACAATTTAGTTCCAATAAACAAAGAGAAAAGGTTTACATAGCAATTGTAATTGTAGGACTAATTGCTAGTCTTATGCTTTTTGCTGGCCTTTCAAGTGCGGTATTAGTTAGGAAAATGGACAAGTTTTGGGTTAATATTAATCTTCCTTTTGCATTTAAAATTAGTACTATTTTAATTTTAATAAGTAGTATATTTATTTATTATGCTGTTAAAAAGGCAAAAAAATCTGATAAGAAAAGTACAGTTTACTTACTTATTTTATCTCTTGTCTTTTCATTGGCATTTGGAGTTTTTCAATTTATAGGATGGAGTAAATATTACAGCCAAGGAAATGCGATTAAGTCTTTTATCACCTTCGTTTATGGACAATATGGCCAATCTTATATAGTTTATAACGGTGAAAACCCAATAGAGTATGATGGAGAGAATTATATTTTAAATGGGGATGTAATGCAGACTAATTCTGTTGACGAATTAAAAACTTTTCTAAGACAAATCTGCGGCTACGGAACTAGTTTCCAAGGTTCGAATTTAAAATTATCAAACTACAATAATCCATATTCAATTTTTGATATAAAAAAGAATACCAAACTAGACATGTCTAGCAATGGTCTTACAATTAATAATTCTCCACTTTCTGAGGGTCAAAAAGACGAATTATTTAAATTTTCATTTGGAGTTTGTAACGACCAACCTTTTTTCATGCTCAAAGGTAAGTATGGGGAAGACTTTTCGATCGCATTAAACGGAGAGGATTTAATCTACAATAAAAAGAAGTTGTATTTCCCTGCAAAAGAGCTATCCGAAAAAGAAAGAAAGGCAATCAGTCAAAAAGTTTATCAATCTGGTAATGAATATATTGTTCAGAACGGGCAGGTATATTTAGAGGAAAAAGTGGTATTGGACTTTGAAGGGTATTTTCAAATAAAACCAGGTATAAATATTCATATTAACAATGATTTTTGGGAAAGAACAAAAGAAGAATTGAATGCTAACCAATACGCAGAGTTTTATCAAACTTCTAATGTCTCTAGTAGCTTTGTTTGGGTTCTTACTTTTATTCATTTTTTACATTTAATAATGTCAATTTCTGGAATTATGGTGGTTAGTTTTCGAGCAAACAAAGGCTATTATAGTTCCGAAAATACCTCAGGCCTTAAAGCGATTGAAGTTTTTTGGCATTTTGTAGGGCTTTTATGGCTTTACTTATATGTTTTTTTAGAATATATTAATTAAACTTGCATTGTTAATTTTAAAAAATGGCTGAACAATCGGAAAATATTAGTAGATCTGAACTTTGGGGAGGTAACGGTTCTCCTTTTAGAATTTCCTATGGCAAGCAATGGATGTGGATGTTTTTGGTATCTGATGCTTTGACATTTGGTGGTCTTTTAACAGCTTATGGCTTTGCCAGGCACCAAGCTCCTTCCTGGCCAATCGGAGAAGAAACTTTTAACGCTATGCCATTTTTGGGCAATGGTTATCCTCTCTTATATGTTGCTTTAATGACCTTTATACTAATTGTAAGTTCTGTCACAATGGTTTTAGCTGTTGAAGCCGGACACCGATTAGATAAAAAAGGTGTTGTTAAATGGTTATTACTTACAGTTGTAGGTGGCTTGTTTTTTGTAGGTTCTCAAGGCTGGGAATGGTATCATTTCATTCACGGGACTCATTATGGATCTATACTCACACCAGAAGGATGGGCAGTTGTAGATTACAACACTGCAAATGAATTAATACTAAGAATGGGAAGAGGACTGACAGTGACTGGCGCAGAAGCTAAATCATTATTTGATGGTGCTACTGCAACTATGCAGGGAGCCAATTTAATAGAAAATGAATATGCTCCATTAGTTCCCCAGTATGCAAATTTTTTCTTTTTTATTACAGGGTTCCATGGATTTCATGTTTTTTCCGGTGTTGTATTTAATTTTATAATTTTAATTAATGTTTTAAGAGGTGTTTATGACAAAAGAGGCCATTACGAAATGGTAGAGAAAGTTGGACTTTATTGGCATTTTATTGATTTAGTCTGGGTTTTTGTTTTTACATTTTTCTATTTACTGTAATTTATTAATCAATGGAAAGAGACGATTTAATACAAGATAATAGTTACTCTGTTTCGGCTAATCATGATGAAGCACATGGAGTAGTTATAAGAAAAAAAATATGGAAAGTAACAGGGATACTTACTCTTATAACTGTTATTGAAGTTTTAATTGGAGCTTTTATCAAACAATACAATGCTGTTGGCGAAGACAATTTTCTTTGGCCATATGTCAAAGTTGGATTCCTAGTTTTAACTGTTGTTAAAGCAGCTTATATCGTACTGATTTTTATGCATTTAGGAGATGAACGAAAGAGTTTTAAGTGGGTAATCCTTGCACCTTATATTTTATTTATTGCTTACCTTATTTTTATCTGTTTAGCTGAGTCAACTTATTGGCATGAAGTTTTTCAAGGCGAGAATAGCATAAACCCTTAGTCATTTTGATTTCTCGAAGAAAAGGATTTTTAATCTTAGCTCTTATTTTTGGTGGATTTCTATCTTCTCTTGGTTTTTTGCTCTTAGGAGATACGGAATACAAACCACAGCCTGTTTTTGGAGAGTTAGATGCTCCTTTCAGTATCATTGACTTTAAAGGAGATACAATATCTTCTTGTGATTGGAATGATAAAATTATATTATATAACTTTTTATCTGTAGAATGCCCAACTGATTTTGAAAAATGCCCCTTTAGACTAGAGTGGTTTAAGATTAAGATTTATAACGAATTAGTTGATAATTCTGGGTTTGACGATGTAATTGTAGTTACCTCTTTTTTGGAGTCTTCTGAGAATATTAATTACCGTATTAAAGAATTTAGAGATTTCAATAAAATTAATAGTGAAAAATGGATTATGACAGCTTCAAAATATATTCCATATTTTGACAATGAATTTACCAAGGGAAACCCCTGGCATAAAGTTGATACGCTATTTGGTTTTGATAGGCAAGCTCACTTAATGACATTATTGGTTGATAAAAACCAAAAGATAAGAGGGAAATATTTTACATATAATTTTGGGGAAATAAGAAGAATTACCAAAGAAATAAGCT
>CAYREL010000041.1:0-1872 GCA_964423275.1 uncultured Flavobacteriales bacterium
TAATTAATACTTCAGTAGTGTCTTCACATGAATTAGCATCACTAACTATAACAGAGTATAATGTTGTGCTTGTTGGCCATACAAGTGGGCTGCTTATTGCAATATTACTAATAGAGTCAGATGTTAACCAACTAAAAGTAGTACCTCCAAATGCTTCTACTTGAATAGTATCACCGTCACAAATAGTTGTGTCATTGGAAGTGGTTAGAACTGGCAAAGGGTTTACGTTAATATTGATAGTGTCTTTATTAGAGCAGTTATTGAGATCTATTCCAGTTACAATGTACTCTGTGAGAATTGTTGGATAGACAATAGGGTTTGAAATTGTATTGCTGTTAATGTCGTTGTTTGGTATCCACAGGTAATTATCGGCTCCAACTGCTAAAAGTTGAACGGAATCACCAATACATATAGTCTCATCTTGGCCAGCATCAATTAAAGGTAAACTTAAGGTGTTAATAGTAACAGTATCTTGGTTGTTACAATTATTTAAGTCGCTTCCAGTTAAAATGTAGTCTTGTGTGATAATGGATTCAAATAAAACACCATTTGTTATTCCATTACTCCAAGTGTAGCTCACTGCATTTCCTGAAGCATTTAAAGAAGTAGAATCTCCAAAACAAATATCTTGGTCCAATCCAGCATTTACTACTGGCTTTGGGTTGACAGTAATGGTGATTTCCGCAGTATCGGCACAGGTATTAATGTCACTTGCTAAAACTTTATAAGTAGTAGTAGTGGTAGGCCAAACTTGTGGGTTGCTGATTGTAGAATTTGAAATATTATTTGTTGTCAACCAGTTGAAAGAATTTCCTCCAAATACTTCAATTTGGATAGTATCTCCTTCACAAATTACAACATCATTAGATGTGGTTAAAACTGGCAAGGGATTAATGTCAATGGATATAGTATCATTTTTAATACATCCATTTGCTAAACTTCCAGTTAGAATATAGGTTGTATTTACTGTAGGAACCGCCCATGGATTAGATATGTTGGATGCACTTAAAAAAGTATTTGGAGACCAGGAATAATTGTCTGCACCTGAAGCTTGTAATTGTACAGAGTCATTTATACATAAATTAATATCATTGCCGGCATCAGTGGAAGGCGATATCAAGGCATTTATTAAAACGGTGTCTGTCCTAATACAGCCGTCTAAGGATGTTCCAGTTAATATATAATTTTGGCTGTTAGTGACTTCAAATCTTTGTCCATCAATAATGCTATTGTCCCAAGAGAAATTTAATGCATTTCCAATTGCATTTAGTGTTACTGAATCTCCAGTACATACTGTTTGGTCGATACCTGCATTTACAGTCGGCAAATCATTTACTGTAATTAGAAAAGTATCTTTAATAAAACAACCAAAACTATTCGTTCCTGTAAAATAGTAAGTAGTAGTTGTCGTAGGATTAAAATTAGGGGATTCTATGGTATTGTCGTTAATTGAAATGTTTGGAGACCATAAATAATTATTTGTGGAAACAGGTGAGTTTATAGTTGCCGTATCAGATTCACATATCACTAAATCATTGATAGGATTAAATGTTGAAGTGTTAGTAAATCTAACACTTTGATTATTATTACTTCCACCTGTTGTTGCAGTAAATCCCCAATAAACAGCACTATTATTATTGAAAATATTTTGAATAACATCATAGTTTAAAGTAGCTACTTGAACGCCATCAAAATTAACAGATAGATTTTGTAATATGGGATCCCAACTTATAGTTGTAGTGTGCCAAGCTCCATCCTCAATATTTCCAAGTGAAACAGGACTGAGTAAGCTATTAATATTATGGTCCGAAGAACCATCTTTTAAAATAGCAACATGGTCATCATTAATGTCATTGTAGTTCTGATTATTCC
>CAYREL010000041.1:1882-5018 GCA_964423275.1 uncultured Flavobacteriales bacterium
AGGAAGGATCTATAATTGCGAAGTCTGCATTTCCTAATGTAGGAGCGTAAGTAGTACTTGTTTGTTGTAAAACAAATGCCATACCGTCAGCTCCAGTTGCGTCTTTAGTACCAAAATTTAATTCTGCTTCAATTTGAAAGGGTTGATTTAAATTTAGCATAGAATTATTCCAAATTGAAGCAAAATCATTCATTATTGTAGTTGTCATTTGATAGGTGTTATTACCCAATGAAGTTGCGCTACCATTTAAAGCAAAATTCAAGGAAGTTCCTGGTGTTGGGTTTACAAAAACAACCACTGAATCCTCTGCTTGGCAATTATTTGCAGATGTGAATTGTACATTATATTGTGTAGTAATATCTGGCCAAACTTGGGTGGAAGCTGTATTAGTCTGTAAAATACTAGTGTTAGGTGTCCACAAAAAATTGCTTCCAGTTCCAGAAGCTGATAAGGAAACTGTATCTCCCAAACAAATTGTAACATCATTCCCCGCATCAATATTTCCAACATCAACAGTTACTTTAATACTATCTCCACCTATGCAAGAAGCACCTCTTTGAACTAATAAATAGTAAGAGGTTGTTACAGTTGGATTGACCCAAGTTGACATGCTAGTAGGGTTAGAGACATTGGTGTTGGGCTGCCATAATGAAATGTAGCCTGGTAGAGAATTTGTAGTTCCAGAAAGTAATACACTATCTCCAATACAAATATTAACATCACTACCCGCATCTACTGTAGGAGCAGGTGTAATAGTGGTATTTATTAAAATTGGATCTGATTCACAACCGTACTGATTGAGAGCCTTTAAAAATACGCTACCGGTTCCTGGAGATGTCCATAGAATTTTTACACTATCTCCATAATTTTGAGTAATTATACCATTTGCAGAAACATCCCATGTGTATCCTGGAATATTTGGATTGTTATCTGTTGTATATACTGCTTCAGCATTTTGACACTCAATTAATGTTCCAAAAATATTTGCAGGCGGGTTTGTTTTGTTTACATTTATTTCATAGACAACATCCGTTGTTTTAGGTGGGCACCCTCTATCAGAAACGGAAGCAGAAAAAACGTAAGGTAGTGCTTGTGCTTGTCCACATCCAGTACTCCATGTAAACGTTGTTCCGACTGTATCTACTCCATTAATTGGATCACTATATAATGTGTCGTAATAACCTCCCGCAACCTCTGCTTCAGGAGAGGTGAAAGTTGAATCAAAAATTTGTCCGTTAACTCTTAGAGTCAAACTATCTGCTGGAGTGTCTGGGTCGTAAAAGCCAAAATTAAAAGATAAACTCCCACCTTCTTCAACGGCAAAATTTGAATTAGTGGAACCTGCAGAGGGATTTAAGTTTGGAGCAACATTAGGAGGGCATGCTATAATATTAAGCTGCACTTCTCTAGTTGATATTCCGATTAAAGTTCCATTTCTGTATTCCTTAATCATTAATCCAACTACATATTTCCCTTGGTTATTAGATTTATATTTGGTTAATCCGTTGGATGCGGATATATAATAATATCCAGTGGGTCCAAATGGTTGTTGATAAGAATATCCCCCAGCATAAGTTACCTCTTCAATAGGCCATGGGTAAGTGTTTGGATACCACGTCAAACTATTTCCTGGTCCAGCTCCAGCACCAGGTGTGTTTACGTTATTTGAACCTCCCCAACCTCCAGAGTGATTTCCATCAAGGGGCGCAGTAAAACTAAAAAGAAGTTCATCTCCATCTGGATCAACAGCAGTATTTAAAAAAGTTGATGTATCTCCAGAGCAAATGAATGGAACAGGATTATCAGTAAATATTGGGCTGTTATTTTCATATCCATATGGTGGAATGTAGGAATAAAAAGCCATTCCCGCACTGCCTGGGTCTTGTATGTTGTCTATTCCATTTCCACCGCCATTTCTACAACAAGCCTCATGAATTAAAAAGTAACCTCCTATCACTGGTTGACCAGTTGCTGGATTTATAGGTGCCAAATCAATTTGTCCAGTATATAGTACGGTATAAACACAAGTCGAAGTTCCAACAGTACATCCGCTAGGATTATTAGGGTTTACTTCAAAATATTGTTGAACAGCTGAGTTGTAAACCATATCTACATCAGAAGAGCCATATTTAGGATAACTTCCTGCAGTTGTTGGAAATATATCTGTGGGGTCGTCATGTGCATAGACACCAACGGACATGTTAGTTGGAATTCCTGGCGGTTGCCAATTTGAGTTAGATCCACAATCAAAATAGTAATTTAATTTTAAGGTATATCTAAAATCACCATTGGGTTGAACACCAACAAATTCATAAGCAAGGTTTCCTCCAACGAGATGGGTAGCAAAATAATTCCCAAACAAAAGAATATTTAATATCAATAAAAATACTATTCTAATCATTTTTATAATTTATTTACAAATAATTTTTTTCGTAACTACGTTTCCATTTTCTAAAGAAACCTTCAGGAAATATACACCAGATGGGTTTTCGGAAATATTAATTTCAAACAGATTTGTATTTGGTTGAAAGCTTTTAATGTGGCTTCCAAGAATATCTAAAACTTCAATTGTCTTAATATTTGACGATGTTTGAATACTGAAAATTTTATTATTAGGGTTTGGATATACGTTTATATTTTGTGAATTGGTATTCCCTATAATATTTAGTGTAGTGCTATTAAAAGGTCCTATCCAATTGCTATTATTGCCAGTGCATATTGATTGCACATAAAAATCATAACTAGTTGATTCGTCAAGACCAGTTACAAAAAAATTATTTACAAAAATATTATTTACTGTCACTCCAAGTCCACTAAAAATTCCAAAGCCTTCTGGACCATATCTCACATTCCAAGAATCTTCGCTTCCTCCAGCTTGCCAATTTAATTCTACAGAAGAGTTAGTGATTTGCCCAAGGATAATATTACTTGGGTCTGGACATGTGGCTACAATTATTGCATAGTCTTCTACTTGTCCTCTATTTACATTATCTGAAGGCCCATTATTATTTCCAACTTCATCACTAGAAATTCTTAATCTGATGGGTGTGTTAACAGCAATATTTGAGGGGATTTGAACTATTGAAACTGGATCAAATTGATTAATTTTCTCCATAACTTTTTCATTGTTAGAAAA
>CAYREL010000041.1:5028-7153 GCA_964423275.1 uncultured Flavobacteriales bacterium
CCATCATTGTTGTAGTCAATCCATGCACGGGTATCTTGTGAATTGGTAGGGCCAGTGTAAATCCTTAATGCATAATTAGTTCCAGCTTCTACAAATGCTTGTAATTCACAAGAATAATCAACATATCCATCAATTCCATCTAACGATGGATTGTTAATATTGGCAAATTGCACTCTTGAAATTCCATAATCACAACAATAACTTACTGTCGCTGGATCGGGTCCGGCAGGTAAAACTAAGTTTGTCGAATCAATTTCTATATATTGAGAATAAGTTATTGAGTCATTTCCATGTTGGTTACTTGAAATTAGAGTAACATCATATATTCCATTATTAATATAGGTATGTACTGGATTTTGAGAAATTGAAAAATTACCATCGCCAAAATCCCAGTACCATGCGTATGGTATATTGGATGATAAATCAGAAAATTCGATAATACCGTCACAAGAATAATTTGTGTTACTTTCAAAATTTGCATCTGGAGGACTTAAGTTGTAAGCTAAATATACTGTGTAGTCTTCTGCCTGTCCATAAACAGGATCAGTACAGGGATCTAATTGTCCAGAAAAAGAAGCATCTGACATAATTCTAAGTCTTAATGGAGTATTTACAACCCCAAAAGAAGGAATTGAGACGGTTGTAGAGGTAGAATCTCCACTTACTAAATTTGAAACAATCTGTTCTGTGGATGTCTCAAAAATACCATTGTTATTAAAATCTATCCATGCAAAAAAGTTTTGCGGAATTAAAGAAACATGGGTCGCACTTAGATTATATGTTTGTCCAATGTAAAACAATGAAGAATCACACGTGAAATCAGAATAACCCTCCATTGAAGAACCTGAAGTGTTAATTAAGTTACCAAAATTAAACTCAGTAATTCCATAGTTACCAATTGAACCAGCAAGTCCAGTTGTTGGAGTGCAGGAAGGAGCTATTGGGGGAATATTTGTTAGGTTAACTTGAATTAAATTACTGTAAGTAATAGTATCACTTCCAAATGAATTGGATGTTATAAGTTCAACTGTATAATTACCTGAGGATGTGTAGGCGTGTGTAGGATTTTGTTGCGTGGAAGTATTTCCGTCTCCAAAGTTCCACAACCAACTGGATGGTGAATTTGAAGTTTGATCGTAAAAATTAACTAATCCACTACAAGTGTTAGTTCCGCTAGTAGAAAAATTTCCTATAGGTGGACTATTAGGGTCAACCCATGTAAATCTTATGTTTGGCTTTTGTGTTTCAACACCGTTTATCCAATTTGAGTTGCATGGCGAAGAATTATCTCTTCTTCTGTAAATTAAAGAATTGTAAGAATAATTAGACATATTCATCACAGCATTTTGAGACCAGCCGTTATTATAAAAACATGTTTGAATAACAATATTTGATGTGCCATCCCAATAGAAAGGGGAAGAAAAATCATGTTGGTTCCATCCAATTTGATCTGTGTAAGATGCAGGTCCAAAGTAAGTACCTAAATTATTATTACTCCAACTACTTAAAGATTGTTGGGTGGTTGATTTCATTTCAATTTCAAATCCACTTATAACATTACCGCTATTTGAAACTATATCAAATGCTAACCCAGTAATATTACCAGCAGAAATCCCTGCAGATTGAAGTTCAGTAGCTCTTACTAATATTTGATGTTTTACGCCTCTGAAAAAATTTCCGTATATAGAAGGGAATGAAGAATTAGTATTTTGTAAATTACTTGTACCTACATAGTGAAAAGTAGCTTGAGAGTAATAAGCACCAGTAAATATGCTGAATGAAAAATATACTAAGACTAAAAATACTGCAGATTTGATTAATATCTTCATATTATTGTTATTTATATAAATATAGTAAAATAATATTTTGTTTAGCTTTTAACAGTCATAATTAAACAAAAAAATAATTTAATTTCAAATATGACGTTTTAAAACTTAAAAGGTTGGGTTGTTAGATGAAAAATTAAAATTTAATATTCCATTTTGAAATGCTTGGACAACCTTTATACAATTTATCTATGTTAATATACGTATTTTTTGCAGTCTTTGTTACCCATTTATCCATTTCATTAATCTGTTTTTGATTTACTGCATATTTTTGAATAAATCCATAGTCATCATTTAAG
>CAYREL010000042.1:0-7107 GCA_964423275.1 uncultured Flavobacteriales bacterium
AACAATATTTATTTTTGGAGGTGAGTCTATAAAAGGTTTTGCTTTTGCTTTAATGGTAGGGGTAGTTGTAGGAACTTATTCTTCATTATTTATAGCAACGCCTCTAGTGGTAGATCTATCAAAAAATAAAATTAACGCATAGTGTTTTACAGTCTCCAACTATTACTTTTAGAAGGAATTAGCGCTGGAGAACTAATATTTGTTTTCTTAGTAGTTTTATTGTTTTTTGGTTCTAAAAGTATTCCAAAAATCGCAAGAAGTCTTGGTAGGGGAATGAGACAATTAAGAGATGCTTCTCAACAAATACAGGACGATATTAAGTCAGCCGCTTTTGACGATGATGAAATTACCGGGTTTCCAGTTGGTAAAAAAAAGAATGAAGAATAAACTTTTTCTTTTAATTAGACTTTAGCAGATTTCACAGTCTTTACTATTCTTCCTGCAATTTTATAAGGATCTCCGTTGGATGCAGGTCTTCTGTCTTCTAGCCAGCCTTTCCAGCCTTGCTCCACAGTGATAATTGGTATTCTTATCGATGCTCCTCTGTCAGAAACTCCGTAGCTAAAGTCTGTAATTGCTGCAGTTTCGTGAAGGCCTGTTAATCTTTGATCATTAAATTCACCATAAACTGCTATGTGTTCATTGGTAACAGGTCTGAACGCTTCACATACTTTTTCATAGATTTCCTGAGATCCACAAGTTCTAAGTAATGTGTTAGAGAAGTTTGCATGCATCCCAGATCCATTCCAGTCTCCCTTAACAGGCTTTGGGTGGTATTCAATATAATATCCATGGTCTTCTGTTAGTCTGTCTAAAATATATCTAGCAATCCACATTTCATCGCCTGCTTTTTTAGCACCTTTTGCAAATAACTGAAATTCCCATTGCCCACTAGCAACTTCTTGGTTGATGCCTTCTATATTAATGCCAGCTTCTATACATATATCAGCGTGTTCTTCTACCAAATGTCTTCCGTGTGTGTTTCTTCCGCCTACGGAGCAATAATACATTCCTTGAGGTCCAGGATATCCACCAACGGGAAATCCTAGGGGGAGCTGAGTATTGACATCCATGATGAAGTATTCTTGTTCAAAACCAAACCAAAAATCATTATCATCATCATCAATTTTTGCTCTTGCATTAGATTCGTGAGGAGCACCGTCAGATTTTAAAACTTCTGTCATCACTAGAAATCCATTTTCTCTTACTGGATCTGGATAACAAGCAACTGGCTTTAGTAAGCAATCTGATGAACTTCCTTCGGCTTGTTTGGTAGAACTTCCATCAAAAGACCAAATGGGGCAATCTTTAAGTTCTCCACTAAAATCCTCAATTATTTTAGTTTTACTTCTCATATTTTGAGTTGGATTATATCCGTCCAGCCAAATGTATTCTAATTTTGATTTTGCCATTTCAATAAATTATAATTTAAGTTGTAACAAATATATATTTTTACATTTTTTAATTTACTTTTTAAGGTTGATTTATAGATAATATTTATTAACAAAAGCCAGCCTTAGTGTTAATTAAACACTAAATTCAGGTAAAACACACAGTAATTTTTATTTAATAAAATCTTAAGGAGATTTTAAGTTTTATGAATTTTTAAGGAAATAATTAGTTATTTTAGCATTAAATTATAGTTATGATGCAATTTATTTTTATTAGACTTTTTTCTAGAACTACAAAAATCTTGATGATTTTGTCTTTCTTTTTGTCTTTGAATTCTTTCTATTCCCAGAGTCAAAACCCATATATCATTCAAGCAGATTTAAATTTCAAAAACGAAGCATATTTTGATGCAATTGACTTATACAAGAAGGGAGAAGTAAAAGAAAAAGATATTGAGGAAAAAGGTCGGATTAATTTTCAAATTGCGGAATGTTACAGACTGGATGTAGAACCTGCTCAGGCGGAAACATATTACAGAAGGGCTTTTAAATTAAAGTACCAAAAAACCCATCCTAAACTATATATTTTGCTCGCAGATGTGCTGGTAGAAGAAGGAGAATATGAAGCTGCAGCTGAAAACATTAAAAAATATTTAGAAATTTTCCCGGATGATAGACATGCAAATACTTTACTTTCCTCCTGCGAACATTATGCAGAGTGGGTAAGAAATAAGACCAAACATATCATTCAAAATGAAAGACAGATTAACTCAGAACATTACGATTATTCACCTGCTTGGGGAGATATAAACCACAATACAATTATTTTTGTCTCTGCTAGAGACGGCTCTAATGGTGATGGAATTGATTCTAGAACAGGAGATAGTTTCATGGATTTATGGTCCACAACTAGAGACAATAATGGTAAATGGAGCGAGCCTCAACTCCTACCCAATTCTGTCAATTCTAAAGATAACGAAGGTCCTTCGGTTTTATCCCCCTCCGGTGAGGAAATTTATTTTACAAGGTGTCCTAGAATGAAAAAAGTGGATTTAGGTTGTGCAATATTTTACTCTAAGAGAAAGGGCGATTCCTGGACGCAGGCAAAAAAAATTAAATTAAAACCAGAAGGTGCTGACACTTTATCCTGTGGCCATCCAGCGATGGATTCAGAAATGAAAGTAATGATTTTTGCTGCTGATTTTCCAGGAGGATATGGCATGCACGATTTATGGATTTCAGAGTATGATGCAAGAGAAGAGAGTTGGATGACACCAGTAAATTTAGGCCCTGATGTAAATAGTATTGGTGATGAAATGTTCCCACATCTTTCAGATAATGGAGATTTATATTTTTCTTCAGACAGTTACGAAGGATTTGGTGGTTTAGATATGTTTAAGGCTAAGAAAGTTGGAGAGAATAAGTGGGGTGATTTAGAAAACTTAAGATATCCATTAAATTCAAACGAGCATGATTTTGGAATTATTTTCGAGAGAAATACAGATAGAAGAGGATTGTTTACATCCTCAAGAGAAGGAACCAAAGGACACGATGATATTTTTAATTTTAATATTCCACCAGTATTATTAAAATATTATGTTGAAGTAACCAATTCAGAAACTGGCGATCCCGTTCCTGGTGCTACTGTTAAAGTTACTGCAATTGATACTTCTGGCGGTATTAGAGATGAGTTTGTTCAAACAACAGATATTGATGGAACTATTCTTTTTAACGAAATTTCTAAAGGCAAAAGATATATCGAACACGATTTAATTTATGAAGTTGAATGCCAAAAGGATAGCTTTTTAGTAAGAAAGTCGAAATTTTCTACTTTTAATTTAGAAGATAATAAAACTTTTTACGATCCTTTTGAAGTTCAGCCTGTTAGTGAAAAAGCAATTGATTTTCCAGAAGTTCAATATGCTTTGAATAAGGCTGAACTATTAGTGGATACTTTAGAAGCTTCTATTAGTAAAATAAATTCTAAGGATTCTTTGGATTTTCTTTACAACACTTTAATTGATAATCCAACTATTGTTATTGAACTGCAAGCCCATACTGATTGTAGAGGTGGAAATGATTACAATCAAAAACTCTCACAAAGAAGAGCCCAGTCCTGTGTAGATTACTTAATTTCTAAAGGAATCTCGGGTGACCGTATGAAAGCGGTAGGGTATGGTGAAGATAAACCAAAAATGAAGGGGTTAGAATGTGATGCAATTTCAAGTTTATCTACTCAGGAGGAGCAAGAAGCAGCCCATCAAAAAAACAGAAGGACTCAATTCATTGTTCTTAACTTTGACTACGTTCCTAAAGACAATTAGTAATATATTATTCCCTTAAAAGGGGCCACTTTAATGAAAGATGATTCTAGATATGCCCAAAGAGGCGTTAGTTCAGGAAAAGAAGAAGTTCACAAAGCAATTAAAAATATTGACAAAGGGCTATTCCCCAAGGCTTTTTGTAAAATAGTTCCAGATTATTTATCTAACAGCGATGACCATTGCATTGTTATGCATGCAGATGGAGCGGGAACCAAATCTTCTTTGGCTTATGCCTACTGGAAAGAGACTGGAGATCTTTCTGTTTGGAAAGGAATAGCACAAGATGCCCTTATAATGAATATTGACGATTTACTTTGTGTTGGAGCTGTCGAAAATATTTTAGTTTCTTCAACAATTGGAAGGAATAAAAATAAAATTCCTGGCGAGGTAATAGCTGCCATTATTCAAGGTTCTGAAGAAATATTACAAGAACTTAGATCATTTGGATTAAACATTCATTCTACCGGAGGAGAAACTGCCGATGTGGGAGATTTAGTTAGAACAATTATTGTGGACTCTACAGTAGTTGCTAGAATGAAAAAATCGGATGTCATATCCAATAAAAACATCCAACCTGGTGATGCTATTATAGGGTTATCTTCTTTTGGTAAAACTTCCTATGAAAAACAATACAATGGCGGGATGGGAAGTAATGGATTAACTTCTGCTAGACACGATGTTTTTCGAAAAAATATTGCTGAAAAATATCCCGAAACTTACGACCATAGTATTAATTCCTCTTTGGTCTATTCAGGTTCTAAAGAACTGACAAGTACTGTTAAAGATTCACCTATAAATGCTGGTAAATTAGTGCTTTCGCCTACTAGAACATATGCTCCAGTAATTTGTAAAATTTTAGAAAAACATAGGTCAGATATTAACGGAATGGTTCATTGTAGTGGAGGTGCTCAAACTAAAATTCTTCATTTTATCGATAAAAACCATATAATTAAAGACAATCTTTTTCCTGTACCTCCTTTATTTAATTTAATCCAGGAAGAATCACAAACTCCTTGGGAAGAAATGTATAAGGTTTTCAATATGGGACACAGGATGGAGATATATACCAATCCAAGAAATATACAATCTATCATTAATATATGTAATGAGTTTAATTTGGAGGCTAAACAAATCGGAAGAGTCGAAGATTTGAGTACTAAAAAGTTAACTATTGTTTCAGAAAAGGGGAAATTTACTTACTAATGAGTGATAAGGGATTACTTAACAAGTTAGAGCAAATCGCTATAAAATATGACGAGATATCTAAACAGATGGTAGATCCTGATATTATTAAAGACATGAAGAGATATGTAAGTTTAAATAAAGAATACAAAGAACTTACACAAGTGGTAAATACTTACAATTCTTACAAAAATGTTCTTGACAATATAGAAAATGCAAAATCAATTTTACAGACTGAAACTGATGCTGAGTTTAAAGACATGGCTCGAGAAGAGCTGGAGGAATTTCAGCGTGCAAAGACCGATTTAGATGAAAAAATAAAATGGCTATTAATTCCTAAAGATCCGAATGACAATAAAAATGTCATAATGGAAATTAGATCTGGAACTGGAGGGGATGAAGCATGTATTTTTGTTGAGGATGTTTTCAGAATGTTTACTATGTTTTTCAAAGAAAAATCATGGAATTTTGAAGTTCTTAATTCTAATGAAGGAGGCACAAAAGGATTTAGAGAAATATCGCTTAGTATCTCTGGAGAAGAAGTTTATGGGAAATTAAAATTTGAATCTGGAGTACATAGAGTTCAAAGAGTTCCAGAAACAGAATCTCAGGGTAGGGTTCATACATCGGCGATTACTGTAGCAGTTCTTCCAGAAGCAGAAGAAGTAGATTTTGAACTTAATTTAACAGACGTAAAAAAAGATACCTACAGAGCTTCTGGAGCAGGGGGACAACATGTAAATAAAACAGAATCTGCAGTTAGAGTTACACATTTACCAACTGGTACAGTAGTAGAATGTCAAGATGGTCGTTCACAGCACAAGAACTATGAAAAAGCACTAAAGGTTTTAAGGTCTAGACTGTATCAAGCAGAAGAAGAAAGATTGGATAAGGAAAGGGCAGATGAGAGAAAATCGTTAATATCTACTGGAGATAGATCTGCAAAAATAAGAACTTACAATTATCCTCAGGGTAGAATTACAGACCATAGAATAAACAAGACCATCTATAATCTTTCTAACTTTATGAACGGTGACATTCAGGAAATGATAGATGCATTAATAATGGCTGAAAATGCTGAGAAGTTGAATGAAAGCAAATTAGACTAAGTATGACTAGAAATAAAATCATAGAGCAAATACATCATAAAAAATCTTTTTTATGTATTGGCTTAGATACTGATATTTCTAAAATACCAAAATATTTATTGGATTTTCAAGATCCTATCTTTGAATTTAACAAAAGAATTATTGATGCTACAAAAGATCTTTGTGTAGCTTATAAGCCCAACATAGCATTTTATGAATCCATGGGGGTTGATGGATGGAAATGTCTTAAGAAAACAGTAGAATACATTCCTGAAGATATTTTCACTATTGCAGATGCAAAAAGAGGAGATATTGGAAATACATCTAAAAAGTATGCTGAAACTTTTTTTTCAACTTATAATTTTGATTCTATAACAGTCGCTCCATATATGGGAGAGGATTCGATTACTCCATTTCTTGAATATCCAAATAAATGGACTATTATCCTAGGTCTAACTAGTAATGATGGTTCTAAATCTTTTCAAAATTTAGCCCTAGAAAAAGGAAATTTTCTTTACCAAGAAGTTTTGGAATCTTCTAGTAAGTGGGGAACTGATTCAAATATGATGTATGTTGTTGGAGCTACTAAAGCAAAAGATTTACTAGAAATAAGAAAGATTATACCTGAGCATTTTTTATTAATACCTGGAATAGGAGCACAGGGAGGAGATTTAGATGAAGTAATTAAAAATGGAATTAATAATGATGTAGGTTTATTGATTAATTCTTCTAGAGGAATAATTTATGCTGGGAATGACAAGGATTTTGATTCAAAAGCTAGAGAAGAAGCTATGAAAATAAAAAATAGAATGTCTAATTACTTATAAGCTTAAGTCATGAAAATATACCATTCCTTAATAGATAAAATTTTAAGCTTCTTTGAGAAGAGAGCATTTGGAGTAAGTGAGTGGTTAGGAACTAAATTTGGTGTCAACCCAGCATTAGTTAGGAAGTTTTTTATTTATTTAAGCTTTGTAACGTTAGGAAGTCCCCTTTTAATCTATTTTCCAATGGCTTATTTTTTAGAAAATAAGGATAAATTATATTGGAGAAAAAAAAGGAAAACTGTTTGGGATTTTAAGTAATTTGAAAGTTTAAAATGGTCAAAAAGAAAATTTTAGT
>CAYREL010000043.1:0-7082 GCA_964423275.1 uncultured Flavobacteriales bacterium
CCAAAAGATGCTATAATTTTATTGTCAAATGCTTTTTTACTTATTTGACCAAATAGACTTGTTTTTATAAAATTTAGTTCAGAATTAAAATCGAGTGTGTCTGGTAAGTTCTGAAATATTATCTTTTGAAAGGTTTTGTTTTTATAGTTCACCGCTTCTAATCCAGTTCCAAAATTTAATTTCCAACCATTATTTCTCATGGTATTTTCAAAACGAAATTTAGTTTCTATTTCTTCGGAAAGATAATCTTGAAGTAGATTTTCATTTATTTCAACATTATCTTTGTATTTAACGGATCGATTGTTTAGGTGGTTTCTTGAAAGAATAAAATTTTGAAAGCTTTTTTCCTTAAAATGTGTCCAGTTCATACCAACAGCATAATTCCACTGAGTGGTCACAGGTATATATCCCAAGATATAATCGTTTCTTTCAATTATTTCAGGATCTGTCTCATCATCATTAATGCCAGTGTTTAGAACAAAATCATCTATGGCTCCAAGGCCAATTATTGTAATTTGGTTCTTATCATTTAATTTGGTTTTAGTTTTAAACTGAAAATCATTGTAAGTCGGAAGAAAAGGCAATCCAATTGCGCTAAATAAAAGTTGTAGATAAGATCTCCTTGCAGATAAAACAAAGGTGGTTTTGTCGTTGATCGGACCATCAAGTGTTATTCCAAAATCACTTGAACCAACGGTTAATGAAGAAGCTATTCTATCTGGATTTCCATCAATTTGTTTGAACTCCATCACAGAACTAAGAGCGTTTCCTCTATTAGCGGGAAATGCACCAGAATATAAATCAACTTCCCTAACAAAATTTACATTGATCATGCCTACAGGGCCACCTGACGAGCCTTGGGTTGCAAAGTGATTGATGTTGGGAATTTCTATACCATCCAAATAAAATCTATTCTCATTCGGAGCTCCCCCTCTTATGATAATATCGTTTCTAAAAGATACAGTAGAGGCAACGCCTGGAAGAGATTGAATTACTTTTGAAATATCTCTGTTCCCACCTGGATTTCTATAAATTTCTGTTGCACTAATACTTCTCTTACTAACAGGGCTTTCTTCGCTTTTTTGAAATGGAGAGGCTGTTATTTCTACAACATCGAGAGAAGTTGAAGATTCTATTAATTTAATATTAAGTATGGTAGGTTTATTGGGATTAACATTGATTTCTGCATATGTTTTGGACTCATAACCTACAAATGAACATTTAATGGTATACAGCCCTGGTTTCATGTCCTTAAATTCAAAAAAACCATCAAAATCTGTTGCAACACCGGAGTTCAGTTGCTCCACAAATACATTTGCAAAAGGAATTTCTTCATTACTAGTTGCATCTTTTACATACCCTTTTAAAACTCCACTTTGAGAATATGAAATGTTGAAGATTGTAATCAGTATTAGGAATAATATATGGGAACGCATTTGGTTTGAAAATTTTTAAAATTCTTAATTGTTAAAAAAAATTAATTTTTGTTTATAATTTCGACGACAATATTAAACAAAAATCTTCAAAACCCTTGTTTTATTAATAATGTTTAAGTAATTTAGTAAAAAATTAAACAAATGCAGACTTATTCTATTGCCGACCTTGAAAAATTATCAGGAATCAAATCTCACACTATACGTATTTGGGAAAAAAGATATAATATAGTAAGTCCTGAAAGATCAGACACAAATATCAGGGCCTATAACGACGACCAATTAAAGAAAATTTTAAACATTTCTTTCTTAATCAATAATGGATTAAAAATTAGCAAAATTGCATCTTTATCTTTGGATGAACTTTCAAATAAGGTAATTTCTTTAACTTCAAATTCAGCATCTTTTGAAGCCCAAATTAACGATTTTGTAATTTGTTCACTTCAATTTGATGAACCACTTTTTAATAGAACTTATACATCTCTTAGAAAAGATTACAGTTTATCTTTTGTATATGAGAATGTATTTATACCAACTCTTAGAAGAATTGGTGCTTTATGGTCATCAGGAGAATTATTTCCTGCACAAGAACACTTTTTATCCAACCTTATTAAGCAGAAATTTTTTCATGCTATTGAGGCTGTAGATTCACCAGTGAAAAAAAACAAAAAAGCTTATTTATTTTTGCCGCCGTGGGAAGACCACGATTTTGCTTTATTATATTCTAATATGATACTTAAAGAAAATGGTTTTGATATTGTAAATGTTGGAAAAACTATTTCATTTGATAGTATTTTACAATGCATTGAAAAAATTAAGCCAGATATACTTTTTACTACTTTTATTGTTGGTCAAAAAGTTACTCTTTTACAAAAGTTTTGTGACGACCTTCACAATCACTCTAATACTAAGTTATTTTTTGCTGGAAATCCTGATTTACTAAGACTTGTTAATACCCACGGAAAGGTTTTTTACAAGTTGGATGAATTTGATAGATTTTTTAGCAACTCGTCTCTTAATTGAAAAAAATAGCTGTAATCGGTTCAGGATTTGCAGGTTTAACTTCTGCAATTGAGCTTGCTTCACTTGGTTATAAGGTTACTGTATTTGAAAAAAATAGTACTTCGGGTGGTAGAGCGCGAAAGTTCGAAACCAATGGATTCACCTTCGATATGGGCCCCAGTTGGTATTGGATGCCTGATGTTTTTGATAAGTTTTTTGCAAGACATGGTAAGAAAGTTGAGGATTACTACAAATTATTAAAATTAGACCCAGGTTTTTCTGTTGTATATGGAAAAGATAACACTATTAATGTTCCTGCATCCTTTGAAAAACTTGTCGCTCTATTTGAAGATATAGAAAAGGGTAGCGGTACTAAACTTAAAAAGTTTTTAAAAAAAGCAGCAGTTAAATATAAAATTGGTATGGATAGTTTGGTTTACAAACCTTCACACTCGATTTTTGAATTTATTAATTTAAAAGTTTTAATTGGTGTACTTCATCTAAATGTGTTTTCCAATTTCAGATCTTACGTTAAAAAATATTTTTCGGATAGTAGATTAACAAGGTTAATGGAATTTCCAGTTCTTTTCCTTGGAGCAACTCCCCAAAATACTCCAGCATTGTATTCATTAATGAATTACTCTGCATTTTATCAAGGAACATTTTATCCAATGGGTGGTTTTCATGAAATCATATTAGGATTATCCAAGTTAGCCAAGGAAAAGGATGTTGTAATAAACTGTAATTCCAATGTAGATAAAATCAATGTTGCAAATGGGAATGTAGAAAACATTATTGTCAATGGTGAAAAATTATTTTTTGACGGTGTTATTGCTTCTGCAGACTATCACCATGTTGAACAAAAATTACTAGAAAAACCTTTTAGAAATTATACTGCTGAGTATTGGGAAAAGAGAGAAATGTCTCCTTCAAGTTTACTTTTTTACGTAGGGCTAGATAAAAAGTTAGATAACTTACAACACCACAATTTATTTTTTGATGCAGACTTTGATCAACATGCTAAAGAAATTTATGACAATCCAAAATGGCCGAAAAATCCACTTTTTTATTTATCTTGCCCATCAATTACTGATTCATCCTTAGCCCCTAAAGGAAATGAGAATTTAATGTTTTTAATTCCTCTAGCCCCAGGTTTGGAAGACACTAATGAAATGAGAGAAAAGTATTTTGATATTGTATTAAAAAGACTCAAAGATCTAACTGGAAATGATATTGAAAAAAATATAATATTTAAAAAATCCTATTGTGTTAATGATTTTGAAAAAGATTACAATTCCTTTAAAGGAAATGCATACGGATTAGCAAATACTTTAAGACAAACTGCTGTTCTTAAACCAAGAATGAGAAATAAAAAAATTAAAAATCTTTATTATACTGGTCAACTCACTGTCCCAGGACCCGGTGTTCCACCAAGTATCATCTCAGGTCAAATTGCAGCTATAGAAATTGACAAATATTTAAATAAGTTATAATGATAGAGTTGTATCATAAAATATCTGTAGACGCTAGCAAAAATGTAACTCAGCTTTACAGTACTAGTTTTTCTATGGGAATTAAATTATTAGACAAGAATATTCACGATGCTATTTTTTCCATTTATGGATTTGTCCGTTTGGCAGATGAAATTGTCGATACTTTCCACGATTATCCTAAGTCTGAGATGCTACAAGAATTTAAAGAAGAAACATATAAAGCTTTGGATAGAAAAATAAGTGTTAATCCAATTCTTCATGCTTTTCAAATGGTGGTTAATAAATACTCCATCGATAGAGATTTAATTGATAAATTTCTTCTTAGTATGGAACAAGATTTGAATGATATTCAATATTCCAGTGTTGGTTATAAAGAATATATTGTAGGTTCTGCAGAAGTTGTTGGCCTAATGTGTTTGAAAGTTTTTGTAAATGGCGATAACGATTTGTACTTTAAACTTGAAGAACCTGCTCGTAAGTTAGGAGCTGCATTTCAGAAAATTAACTTTCTAAGAGATGTTAAAGCGGATTATAAAGAATTGGGAAGAACTTATTTTCCAGGAGTTGATTTAGAGAAATTCACAACTGACGAAAAACTCAAAATAGAAGAAGATATTCAAGATGATTTTGAATGTGCACTCGAAGGCATTATTAAATTGCCATCCTCTTCAAGGTTAGGAGTTTATGTAGCTTACAGATATTATTTTTCTTTATTTAAAAAGATAAAGAAGGTTTCATCGGACAGATTAATGGAAGAAAGAATAAGAGTTCCCAACACCAAAAAACTTCTTATCACCTTTGAATCTATGTTCCAAAATCAATTCAATTGGATATAATAAATTTTTCTGTTTTTATATTTACTTTTTTTACCATGGAATTTGTTGCATGGTTTACACATCGTTATATTATGCATGGTTTATTATGGTATTTTCATAAAGACCACCATACTAGAGACAATAAAGGTTTTTTTGAAAAAAATGATTTCTTCTTTTTGATTTTCGCCTTACCAGGCTCTATTTTAATTATGTATGGTATTGAAATAGGATTAGAATTTATTCCTTTTTGGATTGGTATGGGAATTACCTTATATGGAATGGCTTATTTTTTTGTTCACGATTTATTTATTCACCAAAGGGTAAAAGTTCTCAAGAAAACTAAGAATAGATATTTATTGGCTATAAGACGAGGGCATAAAGCACATCATAAAAAACTATCTAAAGAGGATGGTGAATGTTTTGGTATGCTTTTAGTTCCTTTCAAATATTTCAGGCAATTTAAATAGCTTTATGCAAAAATATTTGTATTTAACAATACTTTTTTGTTCGCTTTTAGTCCCTTTTCTTATTTTTTATCAATTTTCTTTTTTTTATAGATGACTCAATCGTCCTATATTATCCTAGGAGCTGGAGCATCAGGTTTGTTGCTTGCTTATCGCATGTCGCTAGATAGTTATTTTGATGACAAATCCATTTTAATTATTGATCAAGTAAAAGATAAAGGAAACGACAAAACTTGGTGTTATTGGGAAGAAGGAGAGGGAGAGTGGGATGAATTGTTAACTAAAAAGTGGCCCAAGGTTTTTTTTGGAAGTAAAGATTTCACTGAAACACTTGATATTTCGCCATATAGTTATAAGATGATTAGAAGCGAAAAGTTTTATAATAAACTTTGGAGAAGTATAGAGCTAAAATCTAATATTACTTTTGTTGAAGACAGCGTTAAAACATGCTCACAAATAGATAATAGGGTAAAAGTGGTTACAAATAAATCAACTTATTTTGGATTGAAACTTCTAAATAGTATTCCAGATAAAACAGTTTATGAAACTCAACAAAAATATCCTGTGTTACAACAGCATTTTGTGGGCTGGTTTGTAAAAACAAAAACAGACTGTTTTGATGATTCAATTGCTACTTTTATGGATTTTAATATCCCTCAAAATGGTAATACCCGCTTTATGTATGTATTGCCAATTGATAAAAATATGGCGCTATTTGAATACACTTTATTTTCAAAAAACTTATTAGAACATTCTGAATACGAAGACGCAATTAAGGATTATTTAAAAGAAAAAAAGGTTTCAGACTTTGAGATTTTAGAAAAAGAAAATGGAGCTATACCCATGACCTCTTTTAAATTTCAAGAATTAAACTCAAATAGCATACTTAATATCGGTACTGCTGGAGGATGGACTAAAGCTAGCACAGGTTACACCTTTTATAATACTTCAAAAAAGACAAAAGACTTGGTTTCTTTTCTTAAAAAAGAAGATAATTTATCAGTGTTTACTAATAGAACAAAATATTGGTTTTACGACTTGCTTCTTTTAGATGTACTTACCAATAACAACGAAAAAGGATCTTCATTGTTTGCTTCTATTTTTAAAAAAGTAAACGTCAAAACTATCTTAAAGTTTTTGGGGGAGGAATCCAGCTCAAGGGAAGACCTGAAAATTATTACATCAGTATCTCCTAAACCATTTATTCTGTCTATAGTTAAGCGTTTTTTAAGAATTAAATAACAACAAAGTTCACCTTATTTTTTTTTGAATTCTTAAAGAAGGAATTCAAGGGTTTTAATGTAATTACTTAATAAAAATCATTGGACACTAGAAAATTAAAAAGATTAAACTTTTAAACTTTCTTTAAAAAGTCTAAGGTAAATGATTTGATTTCCTCTCTACATTTTTCAAATGCATTTTGAATTTCAAATACATTTCCGATGACTTTCGATGGGTCTGAGAAATTTTTATGTGTGAGATTAACTTTCTTTAAATATACTGGACAACTTTCGTTTGCATGGTCACAAACTGTTATTACATGAGATATATCTGTGTTTTTGTATTCTTCTAAGGAATTTGAAGTATGGTTACTAATATCAATTTCATCTTTAGCCATTATTTCTATGGCTTTTTTATTTATTCCTTCTGCCCTTATACCAGCACTATAAACATTGGTATTTATCTTTAATTCTTTGCTGAAATATTTCAAATAACCTTCTGCTATTTGGCTTCTACAACTGTTCCCAGTGCATATTACAAGAATATTTATATTTTCCATTCTAATATTTAAAACTTTAAGTTACTATCTTTGATTAGATTTTTATAAATGCAATGAAAATTAACACACCATTTAAATTTACCGTCTTTTGTTCA
>CAYREL010000044.1:0-7049 GCA_964423275.1 uncultured Flavobacteriales bacterium
AAATCAATAGATCCTATTTTTAATTTCAAACAACTAAATCCTTTTTCAATTTTAGATTTTATTTGATTTATCATAAAATCTTTATCCCCCATCCATATAAGCCCATTGATTTTTATTGGTTTTCCTTTCAAAAAGGAATTTTGGAAAATTATTCTTTTTCCACCATTTTTCAAGTCTTTTAGTGCATTTTCAATTCCAAAATTAATACTTGGAAATAAGGACAAATCAAGACTAGATAAATCATTAATTGATTCTTGAACTTTTTTAAGTTGATCCATCATTTTGTCCCCTGATTCTATACTTAGTCCTTCAATTGGTCCACATTCACCTAAGCCAAAAATACTTGGGTTATCGTTATGGTATATTTTAATGTACCATGTAGGTTTGTTTTTTAAGACCCCTCTTGAAGTTCCACCTGGGATTATGAAATTAAGATTGTGGTAAAATATTTCAGCTGCTAACATTTGAAATTTTTAAATCATTAGTTATCCAACTTACTAAATTCAGAGTTGTTACTGATAAACTCTGGAATTATCTTTTTCATAGACCTTACAATCATTTCATTTTCTTGAGTTTGGATAGATTGTTCTATTTCATCGATAATTTTTACAGTTTCATTGAAATCACCTTTGGAAACTTTACCAATTAATATTTTTGGATGATGTGTTTTTGAGGTAGTTTCATTTCTGTTTAATGTCTCTTCAAACATCTTTTCTCCTGGTCTAAGTCCAGTGAATTTCACTTCTATATCTGTATTTACTTTCAATCCTGCTAATTGAATCATTTTATGTGCCAAATCAATTATTTTAATACTTTTTCCCATGTCAAAAACATAAATTTCTCCACCATTCCCCATGGAAGATGCTTCTAAGACCAATTGGCAAGCTTCTTGTATTGTCATGAAAAATCTTGTAACTTCTGGATGTGTTACGGTAATTGGTCCACCATTATTTAATTGTTTTTTAAATAAAGGAATTACCGAACCGTTACTCCCCAAAACATTTCCAAACCTGGTTATAATAAACTTTGTTTGGTGCACAGTATTTAACGACTCACAATACATTTCTGCCAATCTTTTAGATGCCCCCATGACATTAGTTGGATTAACAGCTTTGTCAGTAGAGATTAGAACAAACTTTTCGACTTTAAATTCAACTGCTAAGTCTGAAACTATTCTTGTCCCTATTAGGTTGGTTCTTACAGATTCCGAAGGATTTAGTTCCATTAATGGAACATGTTTATAAGCTGCTGCATGATAGACAAGATTTGGTTGATGGGTAAGAAAAATATTTTTCATTCTTTCTTTTCTTGTAACATCTCCTATTATAATTTCAAGATTAGCTTTCAAATTCACCAAATCTTGATTTAAGTCATACAGTGGACTTTCGGCTTGGTCTAAAAGAATTATTTTCTTAGGTTTTAATTTAGCTAATTGTCTTACAAGTTCACTTCCAATAGATCCTGCTGCACCTGTTACTAGAATGGTTTTGTTTTCTATTTCGTCTTTTGTTTTTTGATTGGAAAGTTCAATAGGTTTTCTTCCTAATAAGTCACTAATATTAATATCTTTTATTTGTTTGGCAGAGAAGTTCCCTTCGTACCAATCCTCAACAGTAGGAACTGTTTTTACTTTAATTTGATTTTCTAAGCAAAAATCAACCAAATGTTGTTTGTTTTCTAAAGAAGGGTCTTTTATGGCTATAATTACTGTACTAATATTAAGTTTTTCAATATGAGACTTTAGATTTTTTGGATGAATTATTTTTTTTCTATCTACCAACAAATTTTCTTTCTTTATATCATCATCGATAAATCCCTCAATATTGTAATAGCTATTATCGTCTTTTTCAAGATTTGTTTTGGTCATCATACCCATTTTTCCAGAACCATAAATTAGAATATTTATTTTTTCTCCCTTTTTTTTATTGGTACTGAAAAAAATTTGTTTAATTGATAACCTTGAAAAAAGTAATAAAAACAAAGTGCCTAAATACTCGATAATTATTACAGATTTTGGAAGAATGACTCTTCCGTCTATGAAATTAAACTTCAGAATAGAGAGAAAACTAACTAAAATTGTACCTATAGTTATGGTGAAAAAAATTCGATGGGCATCGTCGTTTGAAAAATGCCTAATAATTCCTTTATGGGTTTTTGCTATTAAAAAACTAAAAAATCTAATGGTTAGAAGAACAGGAACTCCTATAGTAAGAGTATCGTACTCTTTTACCAAAAAAAGATCGTAAAAATCAATAAAATCAAATCTTACTAAATACGCTAGAATTAACGATAAAAAAGTTAAGGTAATATCAATTAATAATATTAATTTCTTTGGTAAATACCATCTTGGATTCATATTGTCACAAATATAAATTTAAAAATTCAGTCTGAAATTTACTTTAACTATAATTGTAACATAATTTAAAGTATTTATTTACTTTAAGCAGTTATAACAAAATCATTTTTATTTTTACTTCCTAATTTACAAATCCAATTTTGAAAAAGATCTTATTTCTTGCACATCATCGTATTGATAGAAGTCCTGGACAAAGATATAGGTTTGAGCAGTTTTTTGATTATTTAGAAACCAATGGTATTCAATGTTTCTTAGCTAATATTATCAATGAAAAAGATGAGAAAGCTTTATATCATTCTAAAAATATTTTAAAAAAAATAAGAGTTGGTGTTAACTCATTCTTTAGAAGATGGAAACATATAAAAGATATTGAAAGTTTTGATTTAGTGGTTATTTACAGGGAAGTAATTCCAACAAAGTCAACTTTATTTGAGAATTATATTTCAAAAAAAAACATTCCTATAGTCTATGATTTTGACGATGCAATTTGGGTAAAGGATGTATCAGAAGTAAATAAAAAAATCTCCTTTTTAAAAGACGAAAAAAAGATTGAAAAAATTATACCACTTTGTAAGCATATAACTTGTGGTAATGAATATTTAGCAAATTATGCTTCAAAATTTAATTCAAATATTACCATTATTCCATCTACTGTTGATACAGATATTTACAAGCCCATTGAAAAACCCAACAAAAATGGCCAAGTAAAAATAGGGTGGGTAGGTAGTCATACCACTGTCAAACATTTTGAAATGATTACTGATGTTTATTTAAAATTAAAATCTAAATACAAGGATAAAATTGATTTTGTACTAATCGGAGATGAAAATTACCACCACAAGCAGCTGGGGATAAAAGGACTTAAATGGGAAAATAAAATGGAAGTTGAGTTGTTTAATTCCTTTGACATAGGGATAATGCCTCTTCCTAATAATGAATGGGCCAAAGGTAAATGTGGAATGAAAGGCTTACTCTATATGTCTGTAGGAATACCATCAGTTATGTCAAATGTGGGAATGAATAAGGATATTATTGAACATGGTGAAAATGGTTTTTTGCCAGTTGGTGAAAAGCAGTGGGTTGAAGTATTGTCAAAACTTATTGAGAATAAAGAATTAAGAGAAAAAATAGGGGGTAAAGGACGAGAAACTGTTCTAGAAAAATATTCTAAAAATAAAATTAAAAAGACTTATTTAGATTTGTATACTTCCTTAATGAAATAAATAAATGAAAAAAACAGCACTTTATAAAAAGCATATTGAATTGGGGGCAAAAATGGTTCCTTTTGCAGGATATGAGATGCCAGTTCAATATACTGGAGTTAATTCGGAACATATAAATGTTAGAGAAAATGTTGGTGTATTTGATGTTTCTCACATGGGTGAGTTTTTGGTTAAAGGCGAAAACGCACTAGAGTTAATTCAGAAAATATCTAGTAACGATGCATCTGAATTGTTTCCAGGAAGAGCACAATATGCCTATTTCCCAAATAATAATGGAGGAATAGTGGATGATATGATTACTTACATGGTAGAAGAAAATCATTATATGTTGGTAGTTAATGCCTCAAATATTGAAAAAGACTGGGAATGGATAAACCAGCAAAATAATTGTAATGCTCAATTAGAAAATATTTCTGATAATACTTCCTTAATTGCTGTTCAAGGTCCAAAAGCGACAGAGCTATTACAGGAATTTACAGACTTAAATCTTTCCGAAATTAAATTTTATCATTTTAAACATGGTAGTTTTTCAGAGTATAAGGATATTATTTTTTCTGCAACTGGTTATACAGGCTCTGGTGGTTTTGAGCTATATGTTCCCAATGAAATTGCAGAAGATATTTGGGATTTAATATTTAAATCCAATAGTAAATTTGAAGTTCTTCCTGCTGGATTGGCCTCTAGAGATACTTTAAGGTTAGAAATGGGGTATTGTTTGTATGGGAATGACATCAATGATAACACTTCTCCTATTTCTGCTGGGCTGGGTTGGGTAACCAAATTTTCCAAATCATTTATAAGTGACGATTTAATTAAAAAAGACAAAGACAAAGGAACAGAATATAAACTAGTTGCTTTTGAATTGTTAGAAAGAGGAATTCCAAGAAAAGACTATGAAATTCAGGATGTAAATGGAGTTCAGATTGGTCATGTCACCTCAGGAACAATGGGCCCTTCTGTTGAAAAAGCAATTGGAATGGGATACGTAAAATCTAATTATTCTGATTTGGGAAATAAAATATTTTTAAAAATTAGAAATAAAGCTATTTCAGCACAATTAGTTAAGTTGCCTTTTTATAAAAAAAATGATTAGGAAACCCAAAGTAGAAGTCTGCTTCACTCCAAATCTTTTTCCTCTATATGCTGAAGATTTTGAAGTGGTAGTTGTAATCGATGTTCTTAGAGCAACCTCTGCTATATGCACTGCTTTTCATTATGGAGTTGAAAAAATAATTCCAGTTAGTACTCTTCAGGAAGCCAAAGAATATAAAAATAAAGGTTTCCATGTTGCCGCAGAAAGGAAAGGGAAAATTGTTGATGGTTTCGATTATGGAAATTCTCCATTAAGTTATAGAAATGATAAGTTAAAGGGAGAAACATTAGTTCTTACTACCACTAATGGAACCAAAGCAATAAATATTGCTAAGGATATAGAACATTTATTAATAGGTTCATTGTTGAATTTAAATGCTATATGTAAATACCTTACAGATCTTAATAAAAGTGTATTAATACTTGGTTCAGGCTGGCAGAATAAATTTTGTTTAGAAGACTCTATATGTGCAGGTGCAATTTGTGAAAATTTACTTAAGACAAACAATTTTGAAAGTTTTAATGATTCAACTATTGCTGCTAAGTATCTTTACCTTTCTGCTAAAACTAATTTTTTTGGATATCTAAAGGCATCATCTCATAGAAAAAGACTAAAAAAGTTAAATCTAAATGAAGATATTAAATACTGTTTGACTGCCAACCAGACGGATGTTGTCCCTTACAGAGAAAACTATTATTTAAAAAATCTTTCCTAAAATAAATGAAGATCATTCTCTCTCCAACTAAAACCATGATGAATTCACAATTTATAATTGAAGATTCACCTAGCTCTATGCCTTTTTTTCAAAAAGAGGCAATATATATTCATCAATTATTAAAAGGTTTTTCAAAGCAGAAGATTAGAAGTCTAATGAAATTAAGTGAAAGTCTAAATGTTCAAACTATAAATGATATTCAGCTTTGGGATTCAGAAAAGTCCTGTAAAACACCTGCAGTTTATGCATATCAAGGGACTTCATTTAAATACTTAGAGCCTCAAAAATGGAAATTATCAGATGCTGACTATGCTCAAAATAATTTGTTAATTTTAAGCGGTCTTTATGGAGTTCTTCGTCCATTTGATTGGATTAACAAATATAGACTAGAAATGGGTCTAAAATTTCAGCTAGATTCAAGTAAAAGCTTAACCCAATTTTGGAAAGATAAAATGACTAACTACTTTAATTCTTTGGAGGAAAATAAGTTTATAATAAATTTAGCAAGTAAAGAGTATTCCAATGTCTTGACCAAAACAAGTCTTAACAGTATTATAATAGATTGTGTTTTTTATGAAAAATCTAACAATTCCTTAAAGGTGGTAGGGAGTTATTCAAAAGCAGCAAGAGGAAGCTTGGCAAATTTTATTGTAAAAAATAAATTAGAAAGGATTAAAGACTTAGAGGGATTTAAGGAATTGGGATACAATTTCTTATCTAAAGAATCTAGCGATACTAAATTAGTATTTGTTAGATAAACTTTATTTTTTAACTCTAGCAAAATCTTTGGCAAAATAGGTCAAAATTATATCTGCACCAGCTCTTTTAATACTTGTTAGAACTTCAATAAAAGTTTGGTCGTAATCTAACCATTTTTTTTCTGCGGCTGCATGTATCATGGCATATTCACCACTAACATTATACGCACTAACAGGAAGATTAGAATTTTTTTTAATAGTTTGAATTACGTCTAAGTAGCTTAAAGCAGGTTTGACCATTAATATATCTGCTCCCTCAAGTTCATCAAGTTCAGCTTCAATAAGACTTTCACTTTTGTTTCTTGGATCCATCTGATAGGTTTTTTTATCTCCATGTTTAGGAGCTGAATCTAAGGCATCTCTAAATGGACCATAAAATGCACTTGCATATTTGGCAGTATAACTCATTATACTTGTATTTGTAAATTGATTTTCATCTAATATTTCTCTAATAGCACCAACTCTTCCGTCCATCATATCAGAAGGCCCAATTATATCAATTCCAGCTTCAGCCTGAGCAAGAGCCATTTTGCAAAGTATTTCAAGTGATTGGTCGTTATCAATATTTCCACCTATTACTAATCCATCGTGTCCATCTGTAGAATATGGATCCATAGCAACATCGCTCATTATAGTGAATTCAGGAAATTTACTCTTAATAGTTTGAATGGCTTTTAAGTAAAAATTTTTGGAACTGTAACTATAAGTAGCTTCTTTGTCTTTGTGATGATTCTCCACAGCAGGAAATAGTACAAAATTATTGATACCTAGTTTCCCACAAACTTCAATTTCTTTAAGCAATAAATCTATTGTCCATCGAAAACAATTTGGCATAGATTTAATAGGTATCTTTTTATTTACTCCATCTACAATAAAAAGAGGATATATTAGGTCCTGTTTTTTA
>CAYREL010000045.1:0-7015 GCA_964423275.1 uncultured Flavobacteriales bacterium
TTTTGAATAAAAATAGTCTTCCAGAAAAAATAAAATCTAATTTCCAATTTTCTTTCACAAGAGAACAAAAGAAAATAGTACAAGAAGTTTCTGAATTTGTCACCTCAATAAGTACTAGTAATATATTCCTACTTAAAGGATATGCTGGTACAGGAAAAACCAGTTTAATTTCGTCGTTGGTCAATAGCCTTTCGTCGGTTGGGAAGAAATCTTCTCTTCTTGCTCCCACTGGGAGAGCAGCTAAGGTACTTTCTAAATATTCTAAAAAAAGTGCATCTACCATCCACAGGAAAATCTACTGGATTAATAGTAATAAAAGTGGAAATACATATATTAAGCTAAAAGAGAATACCCATTCTAATACGATTTTTATTGTTGATGAAGCATCTATGATACCAGAATCTTCCGATAAAGGGTTTGGGAACAGGTCACTTTTAGATGATTTAATTGAATATGTATATGACGGTATAGGATGTAAACTTATTTTAATTGGTGATACAGCCCAATTGCCACCAGTAAATTTAGAAATAAGTCCTGCTTTAAGCGAGTCCTTTTTAAGTGAAAATTATTCTAAAGAAATCCTTTCCTTTAGCTTGAGAGAAGTTGTTAGACAAGATAAGTCCTCTACCATTTTATTAAATGCAACAAATATTAGAACCCAAATTTCTAACTCTATTTTTAATATCCCAAAGTTTCAGGTTAGTGACGATGTTATTAGAATAGAATCTGGCGATGAACTTCAAGAATGTCTTGAATCTAACTATAGTAAAGGAGGCATCCCTAATACCATTGTTCTATGCAGGTCCAATAAAAGAGCAAATATTTACAACCAACAAATTCGGTCTAGAATCAGGTATTTGGAGGAGGAAATATCTACTGGAGATTTATTAATGGTGGTAAGAAATAACTACTTCTGGTTAGGGGAAAAAAACTCCTCAGAGTTAATAGCAAACGGTGATATCATTGAGGTTCTTAGTGTTAATAAAATTTTAACCAAACACGGTTTTAACTTTGCAGATGTCACTATAAGGCTAATTGATTTTTTGGAAGAAAAAGAAATAGATGTGCTAGTGATGTTAGATACTATTAACCTAGAGACCTCTTCTTTAAGCTATGAGGAATATCAAAAACTATATCATGAGATTAGCAAGAAATACCAAGGAGATAGAAAGAAGATAAAAGAAGATAAATATTTAAATGCGCTACAAGTGAAATTTTCTTATGCTATTACTTGTCATAAATCTCAAGGGGGACAATGGGAAAACGTTTTTGTAGATTTAGGTTATTTCAAAAATGAAATGTTAGACCTTGGGTATCTAAGATGGTTATATACTGCTATAACAAGAGCTTCGAAAAAACTATTTCTAATAAATTTTAAAAACGATTTTTTTTAGATTGGAAAAAAAGTTGGAAATAAATAGTTCTGTAAATACATTGAATGAAAAGAAATGGGATTCAAGATTTGAAAATACCAGTCCGTTTTTGAATACAGGTTTTTTAAAAATTTTTGAAAAACATACTAGTATAAATAGCGTTATTCCCATTTATATAACAACAAAGAATGGAAATATTTATGGGCATTTAATTAAAATTGATGGTAGTAAAATAGCCAATTACTTAACCAATAATAGAAAGATTAGCTTTAAGAAAGTGCTTTTGAAAAAAATTAAATTTCAGTTTTTCTGTTTTGGAAATACTTATCTATCTAATATCCCATCTTGCAATTTTGGAAATGAGGGAGTTTCAGGATTAGAATTGGAAACTATTTTTAGTACACTCAAAGAAAAGTATAAAGTAAGATTTTTCTTGCTCCCAGATTATTTTTTAAAATCTTTAAGCTTTAAAAAGGGAACAAAGACGAAACTATCTCCTTATTTTGAGATAGATCCTGATATGGTTATGGAATTGAATGAGCAATGGAATTCTTTTGAAGACTATAAGGAAGATGTTAGTTCTAAGTATAAAAAAAGAATTAGAAAGGTATATAATAAAAGTAAAGATTTAGTGGTTAAAAAGATAGAGAAAAAAGATATAAAATCAATAGTACCTGAACTACAAACGCTTTACAATAATGTACACAATAAGTCGTCTTTTTCAGGACCAGCTTTAAATATTAGATGTTTCGAAGATTTAGCTAATTATTCTATTATAAATTTTTGTATACATGGCTACTATCTAAAAGAGGATTTAATAGGTTTTTCATCAGAATTCTATTTTGAAAAAATATTGTACTCTTATTTTATTGGACTAGACTACAGCTATAATATAAAATACAGTTTGTATAATAGAATTCTATACGACTCTATAAGTCATGGTATAGAAAAAAAAGCGTCAAAAATTGTCTATGGAAGAACTGCATCAGAATTCAAAAGTACAATTGGAGCTGTTCCTAAAGGGTCAAAAAGTGCAGTATATATTGATAGTAAAATTTTAAGATTTATGCTATATCCAATTATAAAATATCTTTCTCCAAAAAAATGGAAGCAAAGAGATCCCTTCAAAAATAAAGGTTGAAAAATATTGAAATATCAAATTACAGTTCCAAATACGACCAGTCATTTTACGAATTAAACAAAAGTTGGATTGAAGAATTTTGGATATTAGAAGACTCTGATCTAAAGGACTTACTAAAGCCTCAAGAATCTATTATAGATTTAGGGGGAGAAATATTTTTTGCATTGGCGAATAGTATTGTTGTAGGAACTGCTGCAATGATACCATTTCCAAATAGTAAAATTGAATTGGCTAAAATGACCATTCATAAAGAATATAGAGGAAAAGGGCTGTCAAAAATATTATTAAAAAAATGTATTGACTATGCAAAAGCATCTAAAGCAAAAGAAATATTTTTAATATCTAATAGCAGGTTGTTAAGCGCAAGAAAATTGTATGATAAATTTGGGTTTATAGAGGTTGATTTAGACTCTAATAAGTACAAAAGAGGCAACTATAAAATGATTTTAAGACTATAAAATTATTGTTAGTTTGAGGGCCATCTTTTAGACTTTTTATATGGTGATGATTTTTTCATATTGACCAAATAAAAGGTCAAACTTAGCAACAATAGTGCCCAAAAAAGAAATACAATATTCATTATAATTAAATTTATAAGCCGCAATATTAAAAAAAAAAGTAGCTTAAATAACATTGTTTTTTTTAGCTAATTATGTTAATTAAACATTAAATAAATAGAAATATTTAATTTTTATTAGGTGTAAGAAAAGACAATTATAAAAACGTGAAAATGAAAAAAAAAGTCAAAAAAAATTATTTTTTTATTTAACACTTTAGTGTGAAGACAAGATTTAAGCCATAATACAGGGTTTATTCTTCAGGTTTTTGTCTTTGGAATAGAATCCTAAATAGTAATTCGTGAGATCCCCCTGAATAAGTTCTTAGATTAGAGGTTGTAAAGTCATAAGAGTACCCGAAAGAAATATAGTTTTTATAGGTGTATCCAAATAACATTGAAAAAGCATCCCCGCTTCTATAAGAAAAGCCAGCCCATGCAGATTTCTTCCAAGTTACTTTCGAACCTAGCTCAATTTGCATTGGCACATTAGAAACATATCTCAATAATAAATAGGGATCAGCGACTAAATCGTAAGGCAAAATAAAATCATATCCACCGTGAATAAAGTAATGATCTTCTAATTTATTGCCTGGATCAGGATCTTGAATATCATTAAATTTTATTTTATTCTGGAGTAAGTTTGGGGCTGCACCTCCAGCATGCCACTTATCCCCATAAAATAAAAACCCAAATTTAGCATCTGGCATTATTGAACGCATTACTGCTCCTGTAGTTGCCGGATCGCCTGGTTCTGTAAATGTTAATTGGTGACCATCAATTTTCCATTCAATTAGTCCAGCACTTAGAGAAAGAGAAACCTTTATTTGTTCGTTTATCTTAGTGTGGTATGCATAAGAAGCTTGAAAACCAGTTCTTCTAGTTGGTCCTACATTATCTGTGTATAAAAATGCACCTATTCCATTTTTTAAATCATTAGTTGGGCCATTAATACTTAATGTGTAGGTTCTTGGATAATCCTGTAGTCCTACCCATTGATACCTGTGATTAGAGGTTACACTATACAAATGATCCATTCCTGCAAAAGCTGGATTCTGTGTGTATTTATTCATAAAAAACTGAGAATAGATAGGAATCTGCTGTGCAACAAAAACTGATGAGTTAATCGTAAAAACCCCAAGTAAAATAATAATATGTTTTGAAAGTATTTTCATTATCTAATTATTGTTATTGGACCAGTTATATTATTTTTTTGACCGTCAAATCCGTCGTATTCAATAATAAAATAATAAGTCCCAACTGGAATTGATTTGCTGTTATTTCCATTGCCTGTCCAGTTATCTCCTCCTACTTGATCTCTGTCGTATACTAAAGAGCCCCATCTGTTGTAAACTCTTACGGTAGTATTAGTAAATTGTTCTAAATTTTGAATGATCCAAGAATCATTTATACCATCGCCATTAGGTGAAAAAGCAGATGGAACAACAATATTTGGTACGAGATCAACTTTTATTGTATCGCTATTTATACAACCATTAGAATCGGTTACAAATACTATATATAATTCACTAGTATTGACTTCAATCTCTGGATTCTCATTTATAGAATCTGCTTCATAATAAAAGTTAGTAAGTGGTGTCCAAATGTAAGACGAATTAACAGGACCTGTTGGGCTTCCTCCTAAATTAAAAGGGTCTCCAAATCCAATTACAGCATCATTACCGGCATCTACTATCGGAAGTGGAGCAACAGTTACCTTAATTGAATCTTGAACGGTACAAGTCTGCTGTGACACAACAAATACAAAATCATAAATTGTAGTAGATGAATCATCAAAATTATAATTAAGAGTATTATTAGAACTTACTGACGTTCCTAACAAATTCCAAGATATTGATGGATTAGTAGCTCCTGATGTAGTCCCCGTTAATGTCAAACTATCTCCAAAGCAAACCAATGTGTCTTCTGGTCCAGCATTTGCAAGAATTTCCAACCCTGGTAGTAATGTTACTGTGTCATTTGCAGTACAACCATTAGTGTCTGTTACTAAGATATAATAAGTGCCGGCTGATAAACTATTTATATCTTGGGTCGTAGATGAAAAAGTCCCTGACATATTTGACCAATTAAAGCTATATGGGTTTGTACCACCCGTTATAATTAGGTTGATACTAGCATCATTGGAAGAACTACAATATGGGTTAATAACATTTGCTGTGTCAACCAGAAAAGTATCTGGCTCAAGTACTGTTACACTGTCGTAAATAGAGCAAAGTAATTGATCGGTTATTGTCACTTGGTAAGTACCAGCTGCTATATTAGAAGCAGTATCTGTAGTTTGTCCATCACTCCATAAATAAGAATAACTACCATTTCCGCCGGAAACTGCAACATAAGCCGCTCCATTTGAAGAACCATTACACAGCACGCTGTCTTGTATGGTAGTATCTACTAATAATGGTGCTGGTTCTAGAACTGTTACACTAGTGTCAACAGAACAAAGCATTTGATCGGTTATTGTCACTTGGTAAGTACCAGCTATTATGTTAGAAGCAGTACCTGTAGTTTGACCATCACTCCATAAATAAGAATAACTACCATTTCCACCAGAAACTGCAACATATGCTGCTCCATCGTTAGTTCCACTACAGCTAACACTGTCTTGAGTAGTAGTATCTACTACTAATAAATTAGGTTGTAATACCGTTACATTAGTATCTATAAAACATCCATTCTCATCCGTTAGTACAACAGCATAAGAACCTGCTAATAAAGAGCTAGCAGTATCGTTAGTCTGGCTTCCAGTATTAGTATCCCATAAATAAGTAATAATTCCTGTTCCTCCAGTTGACCCAACATAAGCTAACCCATCATTTGCACCAAAACATGAAACACTGTCTTGAGATATGGTATCAACCACTATTAGCTCTGGCTGTAATACCGTTGTATCTCTGGTTGCTGAACATCCATTTTGATCAGTTACTGTAACTGTATAATTTCCTGCAGCAAGTCCAGTAGCTGGGTTGGTAGTCTGTATTGGAGTTGTATTCCAACTGTAAGTATTAATTCCGTTTCCTCCAGTTATAGAATTGGCTGCTGCTGTTCCGTCTGAGGCTCCATTACATGTGACACTATCCATAGTCATAGATCCTATAGTTAATACTGTTGGCTCTAGTACTGCTATATCTGCACTATCCTTACATCCATTGAAATCCGTTATAACTACTCTGTATGTATTTGCTGACAAGTTAGAAGCTGTATCTGTTGTCTGTGACCCTGCAAAAAAGTCCCATAGAGGACTAAATGGAGCTGTTCCCCCGGTTGCTGTTGCATATGCTTTTCCATCATTTAAATTAAAACATGAAACACTATCTTGTCCCGTTGATGCTATAGATAATGTAACTGGCTCTTCTACTGTTACTGTAGTATCATTAAAACATCCTTTCTGGTCCGTAACAGTTAGAGAATAATTTCCAGCACCTAAATTATAAGCTGTATCGGTTGTTTGATTTGCTGCCAAAGGATCCCATGAGTATGTATAATTTCCATTACCACCTGTTGCAACTACAGAAGCAGAACCATCTAAAAGTCCATTACAGGATACTGAATCAGAAGAACTAGTTATAAAAATAGCTCCTGGATCAAATACAGTATCAGAGTGAATAGTTACACAACCATTAGCAGAGTCAGTAACATAAGCAATATAAATTCCTGCTGATAAGAGCGGTAAAGTATCACTATCTGGTCCGTCAGGATCTCCAGATCCAATTAGACCATCTGTGTCCCAATCAACTCCGTATAAAGTTCCTGATAATCCACTTATTGATAAATATATTTCTCCGTCAGAATCATCCTTACAGGTTATATTAACTGTCGAGTCAGTTACAATTGGTGCATTTTCATTACTTATCGTAATTATTTTGTTATTGGTACATAAACTGTCGTCTAATACAGTTATTTGGTAAGTGCCTGGCCCTATACCGA
>CAYREL010000046.1:0-6891 GCA_964423275.1 uncultured Flavobacteriales bacterium
TACCTTACTTCTTCAGATGTTTCGTAAACTCTCTTTCTTTGAATTTTAGGAACTTTTACAGTCTGTGAATCGTAATTTTCGTCTTCATAAGTAGAGTCAACATAAATGGTAGTTTCTTTCCAAACACCTTTTTTTACATCCTCTGCAATTTTGAATTGAAATTTTCCTTCAAACTCAGGATTAGAAGGAGAACATACAGAAATTCTGTACTCCATATTTTTGTATACTATTATCTGAACTTCAGAGGTATCTCCCTGTGCAAAAGCGCCACTTAAACTTTGCATATTTTTAGTAAATCCAGCTTTTCTTTCTGTTTCGCAAAAAGAAACAGTGTTGTAACACTCTTTTTGACTTTGTGCATACTGAATTACCTCCCCCAAAGACCATAACACCATCCTCATTCGTTGAATTCACAACTTCTGTTTCATTAGATTCATCATTGGAATTCTCCGTCTCTTGGTTGAAGATTTCTTCTATGACAGATAAATCACTTACTAAATCTGTAAGTTTATCATTTTCAATATCAGAAACGAAAATTAACAGATTTTCTAAGGTTAATTTTTGATCAGCGATTCGCTGACAAATTTCTGAATCTTCGCTATATGGCTCTAGATTTAAAATTATATTTAAACCTTCTATCCAACCTCCTACAGCAATCATTCCTAAAACATCTTGACGATCATTTTCTTGTAAATAAGAAAATGCACTGTAATAAGTTTCATTGGACAAATAAAATAAAGAGTCTGCATTTGAATTTTCTAAATTTTCCTTTAGTCTTTCAAAAATTATTTGATCAATTGCATTCTCAATCTCTAAATCTTTAGATAAACTTTGAACAGCCTCAAATAAAGATGCTGCATCTTCGAAACTACCTTTACTTGTTGCATATGCTAAATCTGCAGTAAAAACACCAAAATTTAATGCTTTAGAAGATTTGGTGATATAATTTCCAGAATTAGAAACATCGTTTAAGATTTCTTTATTAAAAGGAGCATCACTGTTTTTTAAAACTGCAAATAGCTCGTTGGGAGTTGGCATCTGATAAAATACATTATCATTGGTTGCTTGTTCTACTAACTCTTCTGTTACTTCTTCAACAGCCTCTTGAGAATTAGCTTCATCAGAAGATGATGAACATGAGCAAACTCCAAAGGCAAGTGACATTAAAAATAGATTTGTAAATAAACTTTTCATTTTGATTTTTTTGCTAATAAAATAATTTTTGTGTCAAGTTACAAAATAATTACCTATGAAATTTAATTATTTATCAGTTTTTCTAATCCTGATAGGTGCTCTTTGAAAGCATTTTTACCAATATTGGTTACTCTGTAGGTTGTTAAAGGCTTTTTTCCAATAAATTGTTTTTTTATTTCAATGAAATTAATTTTCTCTAATGCGTGGATATGACTGGCTAAATTTCCATCGGTCAAGTCTAAAAGATTTTTAATCTCTTTGTAACTCACCCATTCATTAACTGAGAGAATTGACATTAATCCCAATCTAACTCTTGAATCGAAAGCTTTATTTAAAAGACCGTAACCTTCCATTTACTTTTTATCGTATTTAAAGTGAATTAGTAATCCAAAAACGATATGACAGACACCAAACCCAATAATCCAAAATAAAAGTCCACTTCCAATATAAAAAGATGCAATAAATCCCAACAATAACTCAAAATAACCTAAAAACTCCAATTCATCGTAACTGAATTTACTTGAACTAACTAGACCAAGACCATAAAAAATTAAAGTCGCGGGTGCAACTAAACCGTACATATGATGATTTATGAGTAGTAAACAAAAAATTCCACCAGAAAACAATGGAATAAATAAAGATTTAAGAGTTCTAGAAAAAGAAGAATTAAAAAGTGGAATTCCTTCTTTACCTGACTTTTTAAGAGCAGTTATATAAATAATAATAAGAGAAGAAATTAAGATTAAAGAAGCGATAAGAACTAAAAGTTTTAGTTTTAGGAAAAGATCTTCAGGTTCTCCATTTTGATTAATTAATTGAGCATATGAAATATCTAATTCACTGACTGAAAAACCAATGTCAAAATAAACAAAAGATGCACCAATCATGGCCAATATTCCAGTAAAAAACACGGCAATTCCCGATAGATTTGAAAACTTAGTTGATTTTTCCATTAGGTCTTTTATTAGACCCAAATCATTTTCTGGTTGATTATTTTTCATGAATAGAATTTAACTTTGAAACTCAAAGTTAAAAAATTTATACACAATTATATGAAAAGTAAGAAGTTGTAATTAAGAGTTTACAACAATACAAACTATAAAAGCTAATAAAGATTGAGTAATAAATAAAAAAAGTGATGATACTATCTAGTTTTTAAAAAGCCTAACAAGCTGAACTAATTTAGTTTTAAGTTCTCTTCTGTCAACTATAAAGTCTAAAAAACCTTTCTCCAATAAAAATTCACTTGTCTGAAAACCCTCTGGCAAGTCTTTTCCTATAGTCTCTTTAATGACTCTTGGTCCAGCAAAACCAATTAAAGCTCCTGGTTCAGCAATATTTAAATCTCCAAGCATTGCAAAAGAAGCTGTCACCCCCCCTGTTGTTGGATCAGTTAAATAAGAAATATAAGGTAGTTTAGCTTTGGATAGCTGGGTAAGTTTTGCTGTAGCTTTTGCCATTTGCATTAAAGATATGCCTGCCTCCATCATTCTTGCTCCTCCAGACTTTGAAATTAACATAAAAGGACATTTTTTTTCAATTGCATATTCCACAGATCTAGCAATTTTTTCGCCCATCACATTTCCCATAGAACCTCCTATAAAAGAAAAGTCCATACAAGCTACCACAATACCTTCTCCAGATGTTTTACCGTAGGCACTTCGCATAGCGTCATTAAGGCCAGTTTTTTTCTTTGATTCTTTAATTCTATCGCTATATTTTTTCTTATCCTTAAATTTAAGCTTATCCTTAGGAGTTAAATCATCTGCAATTAAAGTAAACTTTTGGTCATCAAAAATTATGTCAAAATATTCTTTAGAACCAATTCTTACATGGTAACTCTCCTTTGGAGTTACAAAAAAGTTTTCTTTTAGTTCTGTTTTTTCAATAACATCTCCAGAGGGAGTTTTATACCAAAATCCGTCCGGAGTTTCTTTTTTTTCTCTACTTGGTGTTATAATCCCTTTAAGCTTTCTTTTAAACCAAGGGTTTTGCGCTTGTTCACTCATAGGGTATTAATATTATTTAAATCTTTGAATGCTTGCTTTAATCGCTCTTTAAAAGTTAGTTCTGCTTCTCTTACCCACTTCCTAGGATCGTAATGTTTTTTATTGGGAACATCCTCACCGTCAGGATTTCCAATTTGTGTTTTTAGGTATTCAGATTTATCCTTAAAGTAATCTCTTATTCCTTCCATGTAAGCATATTGTAAATCAGTATCGATATTCATTTTTATTACTCCATAACTTATTCCTTCTCTAATTTCTTCAACAGAAGATCCAGAACCTCCATGAAAAACAAAATCTATATAATTGTGTTCAAGATTGTATTTTTTTGAAATAAACTCCTGAGAATTTTTAAGAATCTTTGGAGTCAGTTTGACATTGCCTGGTTTGTATACTCCGTGAACATTTCCAAAAGCTGCAGCAACTGTAAACTTATCGCTAACTTCAATAAGCTGTTCATAGGCATATGCAACTTCCTCAGGCTGAGTATATAGCTTAGAATCGTCTACATCCGTATTATCAACCCCATCTTCTTCACCTCCAGTAATTCCTAATTCTATTTCTAAAGTCATTCCTATTTTAGACATTCTCTCCAGATATTTTTTACAAATAGCCATATTTTCTTCAATAGACTCTTCAGAAAGATCAATCATATGAGAACTAAATAGAGGATAGCCTTTTTCTTTAAAATTAATCTCACTTGCTTCGATTAATCCATCTAACCATGGAAGAAGTTTTTTTGCACAATGGTCCGTATGTAAAATAACAGGAACACCATAAGCCTTAGACATAGTATGAACATGTTTTGCACCAGCAATAGCACCAGCAATAGCTGCAGATTGATTTTCATTATCTAAACCTTTACCTGCATTAAAAACTGCTCCGCCATTTGAAAACTGAATTATTACAGGAGAATTTAATTCTCTTGCGGTTTCTAAAACAGCATTTATGCTACTTGAGCTAATTACATTAACTGCTGGTAGGGCAAACTCTTTACTTTTGGCAAGTTTAAAAATTGCTTGTACTTCATTTCCTGTAGCAACACCTGGCTTTATCGAACTCATTTATTATAATTTTTATTATATGTTTTTATTAAAATTAAATTTCTCAAACAAATCTATAAAAATTGATGGTTGAGACAAATAAAAGTTTTTAGAAAGGATAGCCAATTCCAAGGTTTAATATTGGGCCAAAATGATTCTCTTTATTTGTGTTTTTAAAGACCCATTGGTTATTTTCCTTTGGAATTGATGGGTTTTTGAATGGTATTGCTAGGTCTGCTCTTAATATAAAATATTCAAAGTTTAGTCTTAAACCAAATCCAGTTCCAATAGCAATGTCATTCATTACATTTTTCCAATTAAACTTTCCTTCAGTTCGCAATGAATCGTAACCAATTAACCAAATATTTCCAAAGTCTACAAAAAAAGCACCTTCTATCCATTTTGATATTGGGAAACGTGCCTCCAAATTACCTTCAAATTTTATATCTCCAATTTTATCATATCTATTGGTTGAATCGTAATAACTTCCAGGACCTAAGGATCTTGCTCGCCAGGCCCTAAGACTATTTGAACCACCTGCAAAAAAACTCTTCTCAAATGGAAGGGCATCACTCAAATTTTTCTTTGGAATTCCAATTCCAGAATAAAGACGATATACAATTTTTGAGCGATCTGATAATCCCTGGTAATACCTTAAATCTAATGTAGCTTTTTGAAAGTGAGCATATCTTATTCCTAAAAAATCATAACTTTCTGTAACGGGATTTTTATCCTTATCAATTAACTCATGAAAATTAAACAAGGTACCTCCAGCGGATTCAAATGTAGTTTTAAAATAAAGAGAATTTGAATTATAACTTAAGTTTTGACCATTGTACTCAAATGAAAATACTCCACCTGCAACAACATGATCTTGAAAACTAGAAAGAATATATTGGTCATTGTAAGACTCAATCTGAGTCTGAAAGTCACTATTGATTTCAATATCTACAATAGAAATTAAAAGTGGATTAATATGCCATGTTGTTGTTTTGTTTTCATGGAAAACCCAACCAAAAGAAAGTTCCTGGTTTCTTCTGTAATAATCTGGTCTGTCTTGGATATTAAATGCTCCAGTGAATTCGGTTACTGGATTAATGTGTTTGCTTAAGTTTCCAATTTTGTTAATAAAAAGATATTTTGGCAAATAAAAATGAAATTCTGGACCAAATTCTGTTGTATTAGGTTTGTTAGAAATTCCCGTTTCTTTACTGTCTGTAAGTAAAAGTTGTATTTCAAAACTACTTTTTAAAGAAATTAATATTTTTTCACCACCATGAAAAAGGTTGTTATGAAAATAATCAAGCCCCCCTTGAAAACCAAACAAACGTTCGTTATTGGTCCCGTCTAAAGACAAAGATAAATTTTGAGTTTTTGTCGGGGTTAATACGACATTACCTACAAGTTTATTATCTGGTAATGTATCAAAACTAATATTAACATATTTGAAAAGACCTAGAGATATTAGACTTCTGTAAGTTTGCTGAGCAGTACTTTTTTTATAATAATCATCTTTTTTGAAGAGAATAGAATTTTTAAAAACTTTGCTTTTAAAATTTATTGGTTGGTAATTGACAATTTTAAAAAAAGAATTTTCAATGCTATCTAACTTAGCAATATTGTTAAACTTATTTAAATCTCCTATTTGAATATTTACCTTAGAAATCTTAAACTGCTTATGGGTTAAGTCTTGAAAACTGTTATTGATTTTATCAATTTTTTTATAATTCTGAATCCCAAGTGTAATATTTACAGAATTTGAAACATAATTAGTATCAATATCAAAATAGATAAATTCTTTATTAAAATTGTAAAAACCTCTATTGGTTAGAAAATCATTTATTCTATTTCTTTCTTTTACTAAGTTATCGGTGTCAAAAATCGCACCCTTTATCAAAAACGAATTGCTTTTAATGGAGTCTAAATAACTTGATATGAGTATTTCTGGACAGTGGTATTTAATGGAACTTAAATACATTGGCTCTCTTAATTTGATAAAATATTGAATATCTATTTGACCATTATCTAAAATAGATGTTGAGTCAGTTATTTCACTTTTAAAATAGCCTTTATTAAATAGATGTTTATTCAATTGTTCTTTTGTTCTATTTAACTTTAAAGCACTGTAAATAACGGGGGCTTCTCCAGCGTTTTGAATTCTTTCACCAAATACTAGTTTTCGTGCTTTCAATGGCTTTTGAATAAAATTACTATCCAAAATCAAAGAGCTGCTATTTTGTTGCTTAATCTTAAGATTTACCTTATCGATTTTAAATTGTTTTTCAACAATTTTTTGGTCAATTCTTTGTTGATTAGAAAAATTATAAAGTCTTAAGTAAAAGCGATAATTTGAAAAAACTTTTCGATTCGGTTTTTGCAACAAAAGATTGTAGAGTTCATCTTTAGAAATAGAATTGGAATTTTTACTATTTAAAATTTCAATTTTCACTTTTCTTAGTAAAAACTCATCTTCAGGAACATGCTTTGTAATAGAGCATGAGCTAAAAATAAATATAAACAAATAGGAGAAAATAAAATTTTCAAGAAATTTATATTTAGTAATTCTTACTATATTCATCTTAGAGTTCACATCACAAAAGTAACAATATGACCATCAGCAATAACGATTTAAAAAAATATAGTTCTCT